>JAFGPH010000472.1 GCA_016926135.1 Deltaproteobacteria bacterium | reverse complement strand
GAAGTCAACCCTGACAAGAAGGACAGTCTCAAGCGCTGGACCCTGCCGCTGGATGTGGACATGGTGCGGACGTGGGATCGTTACGGAGGAACCCGGCTGGGAACGAGTGTGATTAATCCCTTTGATCCCAAGAAGGACATGTCCGAGCCTCTCGTCAAGAACTACCGTAGATTGGGGCTGGAGGCGCTGGTGGTCATCGGTGGTTACGACAATCTGGGCGTGGCCCACAAGCTTTTCCGGGAAGGCCTTAAGGTCGTGGCGATACCCAAGACCATTGACAAGGATCTTTCCGAGACGGAGTACACACTGGGTTTTGACTCGGCCGTCAACATTATCACCCAGGACATCGACCGGTTGCGTATTACAGCCGGTTCGCACAGCCGCGTTTTCATCGTGGAGTCCATGGGCAGAAAGGCCGGGTGGCTCGCCCTGGAGGGAGGTGAAGCCACGGGGGCCGCGATCATCCTCATCCCCGAACACGATTTTGTGTTGGAAAGGGTTATCGAGCTCTTGAAGCTGCAGAAAAAGGCGGGCAAGCGTTACAGTATTGTGCTTGTCTCCGAGGGGTCGAAGCCGAGAGGGATGGAGGATGTGCATGAAAAAAGGGGACAGGACGGATTCGGTAACTTCTTCCTGGGCGGCGTCGGCGGATTCATCGCCCAGGAGGTGGAAAAGCAGACCAACCTTGAAGTCCGCTACGTGGCCCTCAGGCACCTCCAGAGGGGGGGATCGCCCACCGCCTTTGATCGGCGCATGGGCCGCAAGTTCGGGATCGCCGCTGTGGATATGATCGTCAATGAGGATTTTGGGCGCATGGCGAGCTGGAAGCAGGGTGAGGTGACCACGGTTCCGCTCAAGAAGGTCCTGGAGCGCCTGAGCCTGGTGGATGTGGAGAGGTACTACAACACCAAGAACTACCGGAGTCTCGATCAGGTGCTCTGAGGGAGGATTTTCCCGGGATTCAAAATCCCCTTCGGATCAAAGGCCTTCTTGATCCGGGCCATGAGTTGCAGGGAGGAGGAAGAGATCTCCATCCCCACATAGGGGGCCTTGGTCAGGCCCACCCCGTGTTCCCCCGACAGGGTGCCCCCCATTTCCAATACCTTTCTGAACAGACTCCTCACCGTCGGCTCCACACGGGCCCTCTCTTCCGGATTTTCCGGGTCAAACATGATGTTCACATGGATGTTCCCATCCCCTGCGTGACCGTATGCGGGAACGGGCAGGCCGGAGCTTTCTCCCAGTTCCTCCAGGAAGAAGACCAGTTCGGGCAGCCTGGTCCTGGGAACCACGATATCCTCACTCACCTTGTCGGGTCTCAGCCTGTAAACCGAGGGCGACACATTTCTCCGGGCCTCCCAGAGCCTTTCGGCCTCTTGCTGACCGGAGGCGGCCAGGAATTGCGTGGCGCCGCCACGGAGGCATACTTCCCGGATCTTCTCGGCCTCCCCGGCTGTGGGTTGCTCCTCCCCGTCGACTTCGATCAACAGCATAGCCCCTGAATCAGGAGGGATGGAGAGACCGATCTCCTCCTTCACACAGTCCATGCAGAGCCTGTCCATGAACTCCAGGGCCGTGGGCACAATCCTGTTTCTGAGGATCCGGGAGACCGCCGAGACCGTATGGGAAGCATCCCTGAAGAAGGCGACCATGGTCCGGGTGCAGGCGGGCTTCGGGATCAGACGAAGGGTGATCGAGGTGATGACGGCGAGGGTACCCTCTGAACCCACAATCAGCCGGGTCAAATCGTAGCCCACCACACCCTTGACCGTTTCAACGCCCGTTCTGATGATCTCCCCGGTGGGAAGCACCACGGTGAGCCCCAGAACGTAATCCCTGGTGACCCCGTACTTCACGGCCCGGAGGCCCCCTGCGCAGTGGGCCACGTTGCCCCCGATCGTCGAAATATGGATGCTCGCAGGATCCGGCGGGTAGAAGAGGCCGAGATTCTCCACTTCCCGCTGGAGATGGGCCGTGATGACGCCGGGTTCCACCCTCGCTACGAAGTTGTGCGGATCGACGACCAGGATGCGGTCGAGCCGTTCCATGGCGAGCACGAGGCCGCCCCTGACAGGGAGAGCCCCTCCGCTCTTCCCGCTGCCCGCCCCGCGGGGGATGACCGGGAAATCATCCCTGTTCGCGAGCCTCAGGATATGGGAGATCTCTTCTGCGGTCCCGGGAAAGGCGACTGCATCGGGCAGGAAACACTGTTTGGTGCCGTCGGTGCCATAATGGGCCAGATTCTCCTCTCGGGTGGAGAGATGGGCCGGTCCCACGATGGCGGAGATTTCCTCGATCGATCGCTGGGGGATCATGTCTGGAGTAGGTTCCTGCTCTTCAGGGCATGTTGAAGGGTCATGGGGTCCATGTACTTGAGGTCCCCACCCATGGGAACCCCCAGGGCGATACGGGTGACCCGGAGATTCCTGCCTGCGAGGAGTTTGGCCAGGTAGGCGGCCGTGGATTCGCCCTCCGAGGTGGGATTGGTGGCCAGGATGACCTCAAGGATGTCCCCGCTGTCGATCCGGCGGAACAACTCGGCAATCTTGAGGTCCTCCGGTCCGACCCCGTCCAATGGGGAGAGGACACCGTGGAGCACGTGGTATCTTCCCTGGAAGACCCGGCTCTCCTCGATGGCCAACTGATCACCCGGTCCCTCCACCACGCAGACCTGGCCGTTGGCCCTGTTGGGATCCCGGCATACGGGGCAGGGGTCCTCCTCGGTCAGGTTGAAACACGTGGAGCAGAAGGTGATTCGCTCCTTCACATCCAACAGGGAGGCGGCGAGCCCCAGGGCTAGTTCCCTGTCGTTCCTGAGGATGAAGAGGGCGACCCTGGTGGCGGATTTCTGGCCGATGCCCGGGAGTCTGGACAACTGGTGGATCAGGTTTTCCAAAGGGGGGGGATAGATGCCCATGGCCCTTGCCTCGTCAGAACAGGCCGGGGATGTTCGGCAGGTTAAGGCCCTGGGTGAGCCTGCCCATTTCTTCGTTCATCATGGTCTTGGCTTTGGTGAGAGCATCGTTCACGGCCGCAAGGATGAGATCCTGAAGCATTTCCACGTCGTCCGAATCGATCACCTCGGGGTCGATCCTGACCGACAGAATCTCCTGTCTTCCATTGGCCATGACGCTCACCATCCCTCCGCCGGCCGTGGCCTCCACCGTCCGCTCCGCAAGTTCTTCCTGCAGCTTGGCGAGCCTGGTCTGAAACTGCTGGGCCTGTTTCATCAGGTTCCCAAGGTTCGGTATGCCTTTCATGGTTTTTCCCTCCTTTGTGTTCCCGTGGGGGATCGGGTCCGATCCCCACTCCCCTCCACGGCCGGTTCTTCCCTGATCTCGCCCTTGAAGATTTCCAGGATGTCCTGGACAGGCCCGGGAAGATCGGTGCGTCCCTTTTCCTTTCTGGCCGATTCCTTCGCAGCCCCGGGTTGACCTCCCGAAGAGGCGTTCTTCCGCCCGGAAGAGAAATGGACCCGGATATCCCTTCCGTAGAATTCCCGGCAGTACTCCTCCAGTCTCTTCAATCTCCCCGGCTCGTCCAGGAAGGAGGAGGAAAAGGAACTCTCCCCCTTCTCCATCCTCAGGATGCCTCCCTGGAGACCCGCAAAACGCCAGTCTTTGAGGACATTGGCCATGGGTCCGTTCTTGGGGGCGAGGAAATCCAGGAAGGTTTGCCAGTCCCCGTCCTGTGTTTCGCTAGGGAGAGGCTCCGGTGCGCCCTTCGCCGGCGCCCATGTGCCGGGGGATTCTGAGAGAGCTGTGCCCCCATGGCCCGAATCGCCGGAGAGCCCTTCCCCACGGGTCAGCCGTCTTTCTAAGGCGTCGAGTTTGCGGATCAGCTCTTCGAAAGAGAGCCATTCCCCCAGCCGGGAGAGCCTGATCATGAGGATTTCTAAGACCAGCCTCGGATGGGACGTGAACCTGATGTCCTCCTCCCGGGCGATGAGAAGATTCAGGCACTGCTGAAGCTTTTCCATGCCCGCCATTTCGGCCTGGCGCCTGACTTCCCGGCGGTGGTCCTCTCCCATCTCCAGGGTCTCGCTTTGTGGATCGACGAGAGAAACCAACAGATTCCTGAACTGATCCATGAGAGCCCGGTAGAATTCCCTGATGTCGTAGCCGTAGTCATAGGTCTTTTCCATGATTTCCAGGCATTTCTTGCTGTTCCCTTCCAGGATGGCCAGGGAGGTTTCAAAAAGGAGTTCCCTGTCCAGGATTCCCAGGATGTCCGCGATGTCCTTCTCATCGACCTTGCGTCCCGTGTAGGAGACCACCTGGTCCAGGAGGCTCTCCGCATCCCTCATGCTTCCTTCGGCCTTCCCGGCGATGAGGGTAAGGCCCGCCTTCCTGATCTCCAGGCCTTCCCGCTCTGCGATCTTCTCCAGTTGCCGGGTCACCAGCCCGAGCGGTATCCGCTTGAAGTCGAATCTCTGGCACCGTGAGAGAATGGTTACGGGGACCTTGTGGGGGTCCGTGGTGGCAAAGATGAACTTCACATGGGGGGGCGGCTCCTCCAGGGTCTTGAGAAGGGCGTTGAAGGCCTCCCTCGTGAGCATGTGGACTTCATCGATGATGTAGATCCGGAACTTGCCGGAGGAGGGCATGTACTTGATGTTCTCTCTGAGTTCCTTGATATCGTCAATCCCGCGATTGGAGGCGCCGTCGATCTCCTGGACGTCCAGAGAGGAACCTGCGGTGATTTCTTTGCAGCTGTTGCATCGGTTGCAGGGGATGCCGGGTTCCCCTTCCGTACAATTGACGGCCTTGGCCAGGATGCGCGCCACGGATGTCTTCCCCACCCCCCTGGCGCCGCTGAAGAGGTAGGCATGGGCGAGCCGGTCTGCGCGGATGGCATTGATCAGGGTCTGGGCGATGTGCTCCTGCCCCACCACATCCTCAAAGACCTGGGGTCGCCACTTCCTGGCCAGTACCTCATAGACCATGGTTCACCATCCGTACCCGGATTGTCTCCGAAGGCCGGGAAACCCCGTCGCCCGCTCCCATCCCGAGCTTCAAAAAGACCATGGGCACAAGTTCCGGGAATTCACGGCGGGAAACACCCGGGTCAAAGGGGGCATGAAGGGCCGAAGGGTCTCCGCAATCCATCAGATCAGGAAAAGTGGCGGAGAGAGAGGGATTCGAACCCTCGGTACCGCTTTAAAGGCGATACACACGATTTCCAGTCGTGCTCCTTCAGCCAACTCGGACATCTCTCCGCGGATCAGCCGATACGGTTTTTGCAGGGTCATCCACAGACCCATAAAATAAATCTATCACAACCGGGGGCGTAAGTGAAACCCCTTTTTTGTCCACGATTTCAGAAGGCAGGGGAAGGGCGGGAAGAGTCGGTTTGTAGGACTATGCGTAAAGGCATATCCCTGCAGAGGTAAATCTCTCATTCCCGTCAGCCCCCCACGGAAGCTCAGTTCCGGATATCCATGAAATCGGATGTCGCGAATCCCTGGTATACTGATATGTTTTCTATCCCCATGATGGCATGCGCTTCTCATGAGCCAGCCATTTCTCCCGCTTCATTCCTGACATCCCGGGAAATCAGACAAGTTGGTCCGCCGTCCACGTGCACATTCCGCTGGGGATAGGGAATGGTAATGCCCTCCTGGTCAAAGCGCAGTTTCACCTTTTCGGTGATATCACTCAGGACCCTCAGGTACTTGGTGTTTTCCACCCAGCACCTCGCGGAGAGATTTACGCCGTTGTCCCCCAGTTCCATGACATAGACGGCTGGTGCAGGCTTCTTGAGCACCCTGGCGTCGCTCTCCATGATCTCCTTCAACACCTGCTTGGTCTTGAGCAGATCGTCCTTGTATCCGATCGTCACCTTTACCCGCACCCGGCGGGTCGGTGTGAAGTGGAAGTTGTTGACGATGGTTTTGTACAACATCTGATTGGGTATGAACAAAGTCTTCCCGTCAAAGGTCTTCATCCGCGTGTGGGTGAAGGTCATGGCTTCCACCTTGCCGATGAGGCCCCCGATCTCAATCGT
>JAFGPH010000072.1 GCA_016926135.1 Deltaproteobacteria bacterium | reverse complement strand
GGTCCGTGCACTATACCACTCATCTGGTGCAGGATCCGCAGACCTTGCTAAGCCGCATGCAGACAGGCCTGGCCGTTAATGCGGTTATTTTCATGGGTGTCGGGATTTGGGTCACCTTCCTGGTGAGCAGCAATCTCACCAGGCCTCTCCGGGAAATCATCCGGGTCCTGCAAGGGGTCCGTAACGGGCAGTTCGACCGGAGGGTCAGGGTCACGTCCAACGACGAGATCGGTTACACGGGGGATGTGATCAACGAAATGAATCAGGGCCTCATGGAAAGGGATTTTATCAAGGAGACCTTCGGGAAATACGTGGCGAGCGAGATCCGGGACGAGATCCTGGCCGGCCGGGTCCCCCTGGACGGTGAGATGAAGCAGGTGAGCGTTCTTTTCGCAGACCTGCGGGACTTCACGCCCATGGTGGAGGCCAACCCGCCCAAGGAGGTGGTGAAGATCATCAACGGCTATTTCAGGGAAATGTCCGAGGCCATCCAGAACCATCATGGTCTGGTGCTCCAGTTCATCGGTGATGAGATTGAGGCCGTGTTCGGAGCCCCCCTGGCCAGGCCTGACCACCCGGTGCTGGCGGTTGAGGCGGCCCTGGAAATGCAGGAGAGACTCCGCACGCTCAACGAGGATTTGAAGGGGCGCGGGTACCGTCCCCTTTCCCACGGGATCGGCATTCATACCGGTGAAGCCCTGGCGGCCAATATCGGCAGCCCGGAACGCCTCTCCTACGCCCTGGTGGGAGACACGGTAAATCTCGCCTCAAGATTGCAGGGACTGAACAAGGAATTGGGCACCGAAATTATTCTCAGCGCCGCGACGCGGGCCCATCTTGGAGACCGTTTGCCCCTTGTCCCTCTTCCGCCCACAAAGGTGAAGGGAAAGAGTCACTCCGTGGAGATCTTCTCGGTAGGTTCCGAGGGGTGAGCGTTGCGGTTCGCCTCGGCATTCCCGGCCCGCCTGGGTCGCCGTTTTCTCGGTTTCTTTTTGCTGCTCGGCCCGCGATCCCCAGGCGCGGTTCTCGTAGGGGCCAAACCGAAAACCCCGCCGGGCTGGGTGCTGAACGCGATCTTGTTCCCCCCTCTGGCGCGAAGGGCCCGCTTCTCCTCGTGAGCCTCTTCCTCCTTAGCAGGGAGTTCCCGAAAAGGCTCCGGCTCCTCCGGTTCGGGGGAAGGCAGGTCCTTCGCAAACCAGTCCGTTTCGGCTGGAAGGACGGGGATCTTGGAGCCCAAGCCCTCCTCGATCGACTCGAGGTGAAAGACAGTTCCCTCGCATGCGAGAGAAATGGCCCGGCCGGGCTTCTCGCCCCCGGTGGCCCTGCCAAGGCGGCGTATGTAGGTGGCGGCATCCTGCGGCAGGTCGAAGTTGATCACCTGGGTCACCCCTTCCATGTGAACCGCGGTGGAAGCGGAATCAGTGGCGACCAGGATCCTTGTGTGTCCTCTCTGGAGCCATGCCATGAGCCTGAGTCTCTTACGCAACGGCACCTCACCGAAGATCCCCTCGGCGGAAAACCCGTTTCCCTTCAGGGTCCGGACCAGCGCCTCAACCCCTTCTCTCGAATCCACGAAGACAATGACCCTTCTGCAGTCTTCCCGTTTCAGGAGTCCCATGAGGAGGGAAGTCTTTTCGTGGGACCCCACGTGGAAGAGTGACTGATCCACCCCCTGAATCTGATCTGCTTCGGTCACCCCGGAGACGAATTCGGGCAGGTTCACGTAATGGCAGATGAAGGTCAGAAGACGATGGGAAAGGGTGGGGGAGAAGACCATGGAAACCCGTCTATCATGGAAGGGGAGTTTTCGCAGGATGTAGCGCATGTCCCTCAGGAGCCCCAGCTCGAAAAACCGATCCGCTTCATCCAGAATGAAGACCCTGATGGCGCCGGTCTTGAACGTGCCCTCTCTCACAAGTTCCGCGAGACGATTCGGCGTGGCGATCACGAGGTCCGGAGCATCGCGCAGAGGATCGAGACCTTCTTCACGGCAAGGCCCGTCCGAAACCAGGGCGCAGGTGAGGCCGGTATGCCTTCCCAGGACAAGGGCGTCCTGATGGATCCCCGCGGCCAGTTCGGCGGAAGGAACCAGAGCGAGGCCCGATGTGTGGCCCTCTTCTCTTTGCTCAAGTCTCAGGAGACGCGAGAAGAGGGGGACCAGGAATGCGGCAACCTTGCCGGTACCGGACGCAGCAGGCGCCATCACGTCCCTGCCTTGCAGGGCGAGGGGGATCGCCTGCGACTGAAGAGGCGTCGAGGCGGTAAAACCGGCATCCCTGATCCCTGCCAGCACCTCACCGGGGAGGCCGAACTCCTCGAACCAGACGGGGGTCAAGAAGTCCGGTTTTTCCGAGCGGACGGTGGATACGGGAGTTTCTCTTTTTTCGGTCATGGTTTCCATACCTTCTTTCCACGGACAAAGACTATACGCCTTTCGAGGGACTTTGAAAACTCCGTTTTTCTTTACACCGGATGCGCTATCACCTATAAAGACCGGGAGTGCTGGAGTATTGGAGTGTTGGAGTGATGGGAAAAAGCAGAGCACTCTTTCGTGGCAAGGGAGGGTGAAAATGTGCCATGACCAAGCTGTTTGAGACGACCGAGATCAGGGGCATGAAGCTCGCCAATCGTTTTGTTCGATCGGCCACCTGGGAAGGGATGGCGACGGAGGATGGGGCGTGCACGCCCGGGCTGGTTGCGCTCATGAGAGAACTGGCCAGGGGGCGTGTAGGCCTGATCATCACCAGCCACGCCTATGTGCGGAAGGACGGCCAGGCCGGACCGTGGCAACTGGGTATCTACGAGGATGGACTCGCAGCGGGCCTGAAGGAAATGACCCGGGCGGTGCATGATGAGGGAGGATGCATTGTTCTCCAGCTTTCCCACGCAGGGTTCTTTGCCAATCCGAAGCTGACCGGCACCACGCCGCTGGGCGCCTCAGAGGTTGAAGGGTTTTCCAGGTCGCCGCGCATGGTCATGACGTCCCGGGACATCGGCCACCTGGTCAAGGCCTTCGGCCGGGCTGCGGGCC
>JAFGPH010000471.1 GCA_016926135.1 Deltaproteobacteria bacterium | reverse complement strand
TTCATCACCTCCTTTTCCCCAAGGCCTTTTCATGTGTACTTAGCCGCTGGAAACATGCCTCAAAAAATGAGCCTCATTTGTTAGGACTGCGTGAGGGGAACATGAAGATTGGATGAGATCATTCGGCGGGGCGCCTGCCACGGGGGTTCTTCGGCAGGTGGAGGGTGAAGGTGCTCCCTCTGCCGGGTTCGCTTTCCACGGTGGTGCGGCCTCCGTGGGCCTCCATGATATGTTTGACGATGGCGAGTCCCAGGCCCGTTCCGCCGAGGTTTCGGCTTCTCGCCTTGTCCACGCGATAGAAGCGCTCGAAGAGCCTGTCCAGGTGGGCCTTCTCAATTCCGCAGCCCTCGTCCCTGACACAGATGCAAATCTCGTCTCCTTGCTCCAGGGCCTCCACGCCGACCTTACTTCCTGCCTCACTGCAGGTGACGGCATTGTCCAGGAGGTTCACCACGGCCTGCTCGATCAGTGCCGGGTTGATTCGGGCCGAAAGGTCTTCCGGGCAAACGAGTTGCACATCGATGCCTTTCGCGGCAGCCTTGGGCTGGCAAGCCTGGATTGCTCCGGCCAGCACTTCCCGCATTCCGGCTTCCTGCAGGGCAATCTCCTCGCTTTCCCCCTCTTTCTCTATGCGCGAAAGGCTGAGGAGGTCTTCCACAATGGCTTCCAGTCGATCCACGTGCTTCTGAATGATCCCCAGAAAGCGCTCCGCGTCCTTGGGGGTCTTGAGGGCGCCGTCCAGGAGTGTCTCCACAAAGCCCTTGATGGCGGTGATGGGCGTCTTGATCTCATGGGAGACATTGGCCACAAAATCCCTGCGGATGTTCTCCAGTCTGCGGAGCCGGGTCATGTCGTGAAGCACAATGAGAACCCCTGAGCGTCCGCCTGCTGCGTCGCGCATGGGTGTGCCATGGGCGTTCAGGATCTGTTCCTCTTCGCCGTAGAAAAGGATATCCTCCTCTACGGGCTCTTCGCGCGACAGAGCCGTCCGGATGAGCTTCTGGAGTCCTGGGTTCCTCACCGCCTCCTGGATGCTCTGGCCCTTGACCCTGGAGCGGTCACACCCCAGGATCCTGGAGGCGGCATCGTTCATATTCACGATGCGCTCGTCCGGGTCCACCCCGAAAACCCCTTCCACCATGCTGGAGAGGACGGCCCGGAGCTCATTGCGCTGTTCGGCTATCGTATGGATCCGTTCCCGGAGTTCGCCGGCCATCCGATTCAGGGCATCGGCAAGGGTGGCCATCTCTTCCAGGGCCGGCACGGGCAGTCGATGCTCAAAATCACCCCGGGCAAAAGCCTGGGCCCCCGCCTTCATCTCCTGGATGGGTCTCCGGATGCGGTGGGAAACAAGGAGGCTCAGGAGAGCCGCAAATCCGGCGATAATCAACCCGCCGACGGCGATCCGGAGCTGAATGGTCGTCAGGGCTTCGAACACGGGGTTCACGGGGATCGCTGAGCGGATCACCCCCAGGAGGGCCGTCTGATCCAGTGCGGGCAACGCCACGTACATCATCTGTTTCCCGATGGTGGCGCTGTATCTCGTGGAGACACCCAGTTGTCCGGCAATAGCGGACCTCACTTCGGGTCTGTCCAGGTGGTTGTCCATCCGGCCGGGATCCTCATCGGAATCCCCGGCAACCCTGCCGGAAGGAAGAATGACCGTGAACCGAGTGGAGCCATAGCTGCCCAGGCTCTTGCACAGGCGATCGATGCTCGTCTCGTCGGCAGGGTTCAGGCGTTCCAGGAACTGCCGCTTCACGAGAAGGACTTTCGCCTCCAGATCCGCTTCGACCTGCTTGAGCAGGGAGTGCTTGAGGGATGTGGAAGCATACCACACCGCCACGACGAGGGAGAGGATCGTGATCAGAAGATACGAGGAAAACAGATGCCACAGGAGTCGTTTCCGTTTTGCCATGCCCTATTCCCTGAACCGGTATCCAACGCCCCGGACCGTCTCAATGCACCTGGCCGCGCTTCCCAACTTCTTGCGCAGGCCCACGATCTGCACATCCACGGCCCGGTCGGTTACAAAATAGTCGTCTCCCCTCACGGCATCCACGATCTGGGAACGGGTGAAGACCCAGCCCGGTCTCCTCGCAAGGAAATGCAGGGTCCCAAACTCCGTGTAGGTTAGCTGGACAATCTTGCCTTTCACCAGCACCTCGCGCCGCCCTGGATGGATGACGAGGTCGTGTGCCCTCAGAACCGATTTCTCATCCTCGGCTCCCTTGACTTTCCTGCGCAACACAGCCCGGACCCTGGCCACCAGAACCTTGTTGCTGAAGGGCTTGGTGACATAATCATCGGCCCCCAGCTCCAGGCCCGCCACGATGTCACTTTCCTCGCCCTTGGCGGTCAGCATCACGATGGGGATCGCCCTGGTGGTCTCCTCTTCCTTGAGTCGCCTGGCTACCTGGAGGCCGTCCATGCCGGGAAGCATGAGATCCAGCAGGACCAGGTCCGGGACTTCGGCCTTCGCCGCCTTCAGGGCCTCTTCTCCCGAGGCAGCGCACGC
The DNA here is from genome assembly GCA_016926135.1 of Deltaproteobacteria bacterium. The sequence goes on along the minus strand of JAFGPH010000471.1, from coordinate 4,347 downwards.
GACGGTAAACCCCTCCTTGGCCAGATTGAACCTGAGGAGTTCCAGGATGTCTTCTTCGTCATCCACAACAAGAATCTTCTGTCTCGGCATATCCGGTTCGTTCCCGATGTGAGAATCGTCAGACTGTTGTTATGAATGACCGATCAATGTTACGATCGCGTTAGGGTTTGGTAAGGCTATGGTTAGATCAGATGCGCGCCTTCAGTCTGCATGGACTCAACAGTGGCGCGCAGCCTTGCCCGGATCCTCCGTGGGACCTCTCTCCAGGAAAAGGGACTCCTCAAACAGTCTTAACGGAAACTCACTGCAAACCACCTCCGGGACACGTTGCCGCTCACGACCCTCTTGAGGGTCCCTACCTTCTCTTCTATCAGGATGAGGGCGCCCCTCTCATCGATGCGGACCCCCTTACCCCGAAGCGCCTCACCATTGAAAAGGCGCCGGCAGGCAACATCGTGGATGTATTACAAGGCAGGCCTTCAAGAGATGGAGTGAACCGGCTTTGACCTTTCTTTCCTGCCCCTTCAGCGAATCACGTGAAAAAGCACAATTCGTGAAAAGCGTCCCGGAGACAACGACATCACCCCCCCAGCCACCACCATGGAACCGCCAGGACCTTTGAATGGAGCCACCCCAGGAGCGGGCCGTTGTGGACCAGCACACCCCTTGCCACATGCGGATGCTCTTCGGCAAATGAAAGGAGGTGTTCTGCGTCGCGGAGTGATGGGTTCGAGGTCCGCTTAACCTCCAATGCAAGAAGCTTCTTACCGTGTTCCAAGACGAAGTCGACTTCTTTGCCTGTTGTCGTCCTCCAGTAAAATATGCGGGGCGGCGGAACCATAACAGATGAGACCACTTTGAGGTGCAAGAAGACGAGCGTCTCAAAGAAAGATCCAACCTCCCGCGCAGACTGCAAGGCATCTTCCGTGTGATATCCGGCAAGATAGACGGCAAGCGCCGGGTCGACCACAAAAAGCTTTGGCGATTTGGTGATTCTCTTGGTCCTGCTATGGCTAAAAACACATCAGGCGCCCGCTGGGCCTCGTCAATGATTACCTTCTCGGCACCTTTCCATAGGGACGAGGGATCTCTCCTTGCCTGTTCAAGCACAGCGTAATCGTCGAGGCTCACATACTTGAAATCCGGGAACTCGTGTTGCAGGAAGGTGCTTTTGCCGACCTGGCGAGCGCCGGTGATCACAGCCGCAGGGAAGGACTGCACACCCGATTTCACCACGCCCCCGATCAGGCGCTGCCTATAGATCATTTCTCGTGCTGAAAGAATATCTTACATGGCTTGAAATATATTCCAATGCCCTGAATTGTCAACTGGTTTTAGAGGAGTCGATTATGGGGCTGAGGTGGCATTGTCAATTTCCCATGAGGGAACAGGCCGTAGATACCCTCTGAAATCCTCCCAGCCCGGGACCTCCGACGACAAAGCGCGTCTCGTCTAAAGGGCTTCACCTCAGCTACGGGTCAGTAAGTTGTATCCACCCATTCCGAGGGCTCGGAAATCTGCACCCTTGGCAAGTTGTATCTCCGATTTCAGACGACATGATTCGGATGGAATACACTCTTCATATCGCAGGTTTCCATGGTCCTGGGATATTTCTCTCATATCCAAGGGTTGGGTGAGGCTGCGATGTCTGAATCATATCCAAGCATCTTGAGGTTCGGAGTCTTTGCAGAATGGCAACAACTTCAAGAGGTGAAAAGAGAGGCGAGGGAATCTTCTGCCTAATGGATTGGTATTGCTGTTTTCTCACCAGCAGAGCCAACACTGAATCCCGCAGGAAGTCCACTTAGTCAAGATGTCCCCCTACCGGATACTCTTGGCCCCCACCATCTGTTGTCCAAGCCCGGAACCAAACGAGACCAGAAGCCCATCCTTCGAGTCCTCGATCCTGCTGCCACCACGGTGAGATTGCTTGACAAGGCCAGTAAGACATGTACTCTTACTCAAGCTCTCCGCATCACCGCCAGGCTCTTTCAGGTCGGGGGATCAGGATGGGGTATTCGAATTTCGAGATTGATATGGCTGCGGCGGCATGAAACCAGAAAGAAAGATCCTCATTATTGCCGGGCCTAACGGCGCCGGGAAAACGACATTTGCTCGGGAATTTCTCCCGAGAGAGGCAGGATGCCCTTTGTTCGTGAACGCTGACCTTATCGCCGCCGGTTTGTCCCCTTTTGCGCCCGGATCAGCGAATATCAGGGCAGCCCGGCTTATGATCGAGGAGATCGAGTCGCACGTGCGAAGGCGGGAAAGTTTTGCCTTTATGACAACTCGGGCGAAAAGCCCGTGTTGTTGCAGGAAGGAGGGAAAGAATGAAGAAGGCCAAGCGGGCAGTGCGTGATGAAGACCTGGCAAAGGTCGGCACTGCATTGCGGAGGGCCGCCAGGCAAGCCAGGAGAATAGCCGAGCAAACGAATACCCCCATAGTTGTTTATGAGGGAGGTCGCGTGGTCCGTAAAAAGGTCGGTAAACAAAGCGGTCGGTAGGCCCCAGAGAGATGCCCTGCCGAACCCGGCACGTTGTGGGACACGCATACTGGTCTGTTGCCGGCCTCAAATCCTATTTCCTTGCCTGTGATAGCCAGAACCTCAAGATATCCTCTTGCCGCGAAACCTTGGATTTGTCCAAGTGACCGCAGGTATCCGGGATTTGTTTTCTACGCCAGAATTACCTTGCAAACTCACATTATAAATATTAAACTGACAGCAAATAGGTCCTTCCTGCGTTCTCATTCATCAATTCTCGTGAGCCGGTGCCTGGAAAGGACGATTCCATGTATTACCGGAAACGGCAGGCTGAAGAGAAGCTACTCCGCCTGAAGAGCTACTTCAAGGTGGTGCTTGTCACGGGTGCCCGTCAGGTGGGCAAAAGCACCTTGCTGACCCACCTCTTTCCTGAGGTGAAAATAATCGTCTTTGATCCGGTCCAGGATCTTTTTGGAGCGAGGCAAGATCCAGATCTCTTTCTGGACAATTTCCCACCGCCCCTGATCCTCGATGAAATCCAGTTTGTGCCTGAACTGCTGCCCGCGTTGAAGAGAAGAGTGGATCGGCTCGACTCGCCCGGCCAGTACATCCTGACCGGCTCCCAGAACCTCAGCATGTTGCGCTCGGTCGCCGAGAGCATGGCGGGGCGCGTCGCCATTCTGCCCCTGCAGAGTATGACCGCCTACGAACTCTCCGGATGGGGGAGTCAAGACGGCTGGCTTCCGGCATATCTCGACGATCCGGATTCCCTGGAGGGCCTGGTGGATGGAGCCATGGACCAGTTGGGGAATCTTGCGAGATTCCTGTGGCGCGGCTCCCTGCCGGGGCTCCTGGACTCGCCCGACGAAATCGTTCCCGACTACTTCAGTGCCTACATACAAACCTACGTCGAACGGGATATCCGGCTCATGGAAGACATCCGAGAGCTCTCTGCCTTTGGTCGATTTCTTGGACTTGCCGGCGCTCTGACTGCCCAGGAGGTGAACGCGTCCCAGTTCGGTCGAGACGTTGGGGTTACTCCCGCAACTGCACGCAAGTGGCTCGATCTTCTGACCAATACCTACCAATGGCTGGAGTTGTTCCCATACCAGGGAAACACGGTCAAGCGTTTGAGCGGAAAACGGAAGGGTTTCCTCCGAGATACCGGAATGGGCTGCTACCTCCAGCGCATTTCTTCGCCCGATGCGCTCGCAGTCAGCCCGATGCTGGGACCGATGTTCGAAACATGGGCAGTGAACGAAGTCCTCCGCCAGGGCTCCACACTGGCAATGCCGCCCCAGGCATACCACTGGCGCACAGGGGGAGGCGCCGAGGTGGACCTTGTTTTGGAGCGAGATGGAAGGCTCTATCCGATTGAACTAAAATGTAAGAGCAATGTTACGGGGCACGACGTACGAGGACTTCGCGCCTTTCGGGAAACCTATCCGAAGGAGAAGATCATGACGGGCCTTGTCGTCTATGCAGGAAAGGACTCCTACCGGGTTGACGATCACACGATGGCCATTCCCTGGAATCTCAAGCTGCGCGGTGCCCACGAGTGAGTTCGTGACGCGGATTCATGAATGACAACTCTGCCTGTTGAGTGCGCGATTTCTGGACGGAAGGGGCCTCCAACGTCCTTCAGGATATGTCCAGAATGTGGCCGAGTGATAGGGTCTGTTTGCCGGATGAGAAAACCTGAGGAGATCGGCCACGAAGCAGGAAAGGTCAAATCCGCCGTCCCAGTGCCCCCTTTCACCGGGCCTGGTCGTCCAATCTAAGGGACACCTCGCCGCTGATGACCCTCCTCAGGGTCCCCGTCTCTTCTTCCATCAGGATGAGGGCGCCCCTGTCATCGATGCGG
>JAFGPH010000470.1 GCA_016926135.1 Deltaproteobacteria bacterium | reverse complement strand
GTATTCCATGGCATACCCGTAGGCCCCGAAGATCCGGGTCGCGTAGTCCCCTGCCTTGCAGGCGGCTTCGGTGGCAAAGTACTTGGCCATGCTCGCCTCGGGCAGGCACGGGATCCTGTCGTCGATCATGTGGGTGGCCTTGTACGTGAGAAGCCTCGATGCCTCCAGATCCACGGCCATCTCTGCGACCTTGGCCTGGATGAGCTGGTAATGGCTGATGGTCCTGCCGAAGGCCACCCTCTCATGGGCGTACTGGATGCAGTCATGGAGGGCCGCCCTCACCAGCCCGATCCCGAGAGCGGCCGTCATGGTCCGGATCTCGGAGAGGATGGAGAGGAGATTGTCCGTGCCTTGCCCCTCTCCGCCCAGCCTGTGCTCGAAAGGAATATGGACATTGGAGAAGGCCAGTTCGCTGATCGGGGTGGTCCTGGTGCCCAGAAGGTTGAACGGTTTGCTCACAGAGAGACCGGGGGTCTCTCTGGGGATAAAGAAGAAGTTGAGGCCCTTTAGCTTCTTTGCGGGGTCTGTCTGGCATAGGACCGTGAACAAATCCGCCACGGGTCCATTCGTGACCCAGGTCTTGAGGCCGTTGACGACAAAGCCGTCATCCGTGCGCGTAGCAAGGGTACTCACATTCCCGAGATCGCTTCCTGCCTCCGGTTCAGTCAGATTGAAGCAGGCGATCTTCTCTCCCCTCATGGAGGGCAGGAAGTACTTCTTGTGCATTTCCTCCGTTCCGAAGTGGAACAGGAAGTTCGTCCCCATGAGGCACTGCATGGCGGTGATGGCTGCAGCACTCATGAGGCCCCGGGCCAGTTCCTCACAGATGATGCAATAGAGCGTTGTGTTGCCGCCCGAACCTCCCCTGTTTTTAGGGTACCGGATCCCGAAGACCCCCATCTTGGCCATTTCCATGAAGATCTCCCTGGGAAACTCCCCTTTTTCGTCGATCTCCTGGGCCCTGGGGATTAGCTCGCTATCTACGAACCGCGCCATGGTCTTGCGGATCAAGTCTTCTGCATTCGACCTCAACATATCTCCCTCCGCACTCGCCGAACTCTACGCTCTCTTCTCTCAGAACCTTTGCTCTGAGTTCTCCGCTCCTTGCTTTGAGCTTTCAGCCTTGAGCTTTGATCGTATTCCGCTCTACGCTCGCTGCGCCTTCAGCTCTTCCATCAAACGGGGCACCACCTCGTGGAGGTCACCCACGATGCCCCAGTCGGCGACCTGAAAAATGGGCGCCCTGGGGTCCTTGTTGACGGCAATCACGTATCGGGATCCCATCATGCCGGCCCTGTGCTGAATCGCCCCTGAAATTCCGCATGCTATGTAAAGCTCGGGCCGGACCGATTGCCCGGTCTGGCCGATCTGGCGTTCTGCAGGAATCCAGCCCTCCTCCACAGCCACACGGGTCCCTGCCACTTGACCCCCGAGGGAGGCCGCCAGCCGTTCCAGAATCTTGAACCCGCCCGCGTCACCCACACCCCTCCCCCCGGCCACAATGACCTTGGCCTCGGTGAGATTGGCGATTTTCTTCTTTTCTCTCACCTTCTCCAGCACCTTGGTGCCGATTTCCTTCTCCTTCAGGGATACCCTGGCCTTGACGATCTTTCCCTTCCTGCCGGGTGTCGGCAAGGCCTCCATCACGCCGGGACGTACCGTGGCCATCTGCGGCCTGGAGTATCGGTTGGCAATGGTGGCCATCACGTTCCCGCCGAAGGCAGGCCTGGTCTGAAGCAGGATCCCCTCCTCCGGCTCGATGGCAAGTTCCGTGCAATCGGCGGTGAGCCCCACGGCCACTCGCCGGGACACCCTCGGGGCCAGGTCCCGGCCGATGTGGGTGGCTCCCATGAGAAGGATGTTCGGCCTGTGTGCCCTGATCAGGTCCTCCATCACCCTGGCGAAGGCGCCGGTGCGGTAGCCCGCAAGTGCCTTGTGGTCGGCCACGTAAACGGTATCGGCCCCGTGCTCCACGAGCACCCTGGAAAGCTCTGAGACGTGGTGTCCCACCAGTACGGCCGAAACGCTCTGTTTCAGCGTGGCCGCCAGGGATTGGGCCTTCCCGAGCAATTCCAGGGAGACTGGCAGCAGCCTTCCGTCCCTCTGCTCCGCGAACACCCACACCCCCTGCCATGCCGAAAAATCGGGGATCTCTTTGGGCTTGGCATCCGTCAGAATAGCCTTCTGTTTGCAGACCGCCAGGCAGGCCCCACAGGAGGTGCATCGCTCCTGAATGTGGGCCTTCCCGTCCTTCATCTCGACGGCCCCATAGGGGCACGTCTTCAAACAGCGCTGGCATCCGTTGCAAAGATCTACTTCAATCCACACGGCCATAGGTGACTCCTCTTACGAACGTGGAACGCGGAACTTGGAACGCGGAATCATTTCCCGTTCCATGTCAGGATTGTAGAGCTCACTATTCGTTCTTTCCCCATGTTCTTCCTGTCGCCAAGGGTGCTTCTGAGAAGGTTACGTTGGATGTGGGACATTCAGCATTGGATATTCTGCGGTTCATTGGCCACCGGTGTGTTCGCCCTCCCTTTTCCGAGTTCCGAACTCCTCGTTCTAAATGAGACGATTCTCTCGTAACTTGCCCACCAGGTCCCTCACTGCTGTTTTCATATCCCCTTCCAGGATCTGCCCCTGCCTCTGGAACTTGGGGGCAAAGGTCTTGATCACGTTGGTCAAGGATCCTTCCAGCCCCACGTCCCGCAACTGGGCCCCGATGTCCGCCGCATTCCAGACCCGGATGCGGGCATTCTCCCTGCAGGCATCAATGAGCCGCTCCATTCCGGGATGTCGCGGTCGGTTCAGTTCGCCAATCACGGTGAGGAGAGCCGGGAGGGAGCACTCGATCCGCTCGAAACCGTCTTCCAGGCGTCGCTTCACCGTGATGCTCTTCTTCCCGACCTCCTCGATCTCTATCACATAGCTGACCTGGGGCACACCGAGGTAATCGGCCACCTGGGGCCCGATTTGCGCGGTATCCCCGTCAATGGCCTGCCTCCCGCACAGGATCAGGTCGTATGCACCGATCTTGTCGATGGCCTTGCCCAGCGTGGTGGAGGTCGCCCAGGTGTCAGCACCTGCGAAGGCCCTGTCCGTGAGGAGGACCCCCTCGTCGGCCCCCATGCCCATGGCTTCGGAAATGGCATCAATCGCCTGGGATGGCCCCATGGAGAGCACCGTGATCTTGCCGCCCTGCTCCTGCTTCAGGTCCGTCGCCGCCTGCAGGGCGTGCCGGTCGTCGGGGTTGATGATGCTCTCGATCCCCTCCCGGACGAGGTTTCCCGTCTTGGGGTCCAGCTTGACTTCCGTGGTGTTGGGGACTTGCTTGACCAGTACAATGATGTTCATGCCCTTGACTCCTTTGAAAGCGCCTTGCCTCGGGTGTCTCAAATAACCTTTCTCTCCCGGAGCGTTCCCAGTTCGGCATCCGTGCAACCCAGCAGCTTGCCGTAAGTTTGTTCGTTATGTTCCCCGAACCTGGGTGGAAAGGAAAGCCGCCCCTCAATGGATTCCAGATAGGAGGTCATGATCGGCGGGGGCGCCAGCGTGAGCCTGGTTCCTGTCTTGGGGTCTTCTGCGGAGAGGAGCCTGCGTTCCACAAGAGGATCGGCCACGACCTCGGGGACGGTCTTGATCTTGCTGATGGGGACCGTAATCCTGTTGAACAGATCGATCAATTCTTCGGTGGTGTGCTTCTCCGTGATTTCGTTGATCGCCTTGTTGAGGTTCTCCACGTCCGCAATACGCCCCGCGTTTTTCTCATACCGTAGCTGGTCCAGGGACTTGAACGTCTCTTCCGCAACCATGGACCTCCACTGCCGGTCGTTGCCCACGGCCACATAGACGAAACCGTTCTGCGTCTTGTACACGGAGACGGGGCAGAAGAACTCGTGGGTATTGCCCCTGCGGGTGATCTTCTTCTTCAGGGTGGTGGAAATGGTGATGGGAACCGTCAACCAGGATACGGAGGACTCAAACATGGAGATGTGAATGCACGAACCCTCTCCTGTGGCTTGGCGACGGTAGAGGGCCTTCATGACCGCCCCGTAAGCATGGACACTGCATCCCATGTCCGGGAGCGGGATACCCATCACCTGAGGGTCTCCCTTGGCCTCACCCGTCAGTTCCATCAGTCCGGTCCGGGCCTGCAGGATGGGGTCATAGGCCGCCTCGTTGCTGTCCGGCCCGAAACCCGTCATGCCGAGCCAGATGATATCCGGCTTGAGGGCCTTCATCGTTTCATAGTCGATCCCGAGTTTCTTGTAGTTCTTGGGCAGCTGATTGGTGGCGAAGATATCCACCTTCAGTTCCTTGATCAGCGCCTTGAAGATCTCCCGGCCCTCCGGGGCTGCCAGGTCCAGGGTCAGGCCCTTCTTGCCGGAGTTGATGCAGAGAAAATAGGCGTTCATCCTTTCCTCTCCGAGGACATTCTCCCCGATGAGACGGTTCGGGTCCCCGTAGACAGGATGCTCAAGCCTGTAGATCTGCATTCCATCCTGTGCAAGCCGGAATGTGAGATATGGCAGTACGGTTGCCTGTTCGAGGGAGAGGACGGTGAGGTTCCTGAAAAGATCCATAGAATTCCTCCACTGAAGGTTACAGATCGAAACGGGGGGTGGGTCTTCTTAAACGCCTTGGGGGGAATCGATCTTCAAAGAACAGCTATGTTACAGTTGCGCCGTTTTCTGTATACTGTATACAAACGAGGGGTGTCAAGATGGTTTTTTGGGGTGTTTTGGGAGTACGGCATTGTCGTGTCCCACAAATACCTGTACAAGTCCCGGTTGATCGAGGGGTCGCCCTGGGGGTAGTCGTTCAGAATGCGACTATTTCTCCCATGCCTTTAACACGGGATCCGGTTCTTCATTTTCCACAAGCAGCCCCAGGCAGCGACCCCTGTTGCGGACTGCGGCCCTGTCCCTGCAACGGTAAAAATTTCTGTGCCACGGGGGGCGGTTACCGGATCAGGACGGCTTTCTGGCCGCTTGGCCTTTCTTTTTCTGATAGGTGTTCACCGCGCGGTTGTGCTCGGAAAGGGTCTTGGAAAAATGGTGGGAGCCGTCGTTTCTGGAGACGAAGTAGATGTAGTCGGTCTGCGCGGGAAATAGGACCGCCTTGATGGATTCAAGGCCCGGGTTGGCAATGGGCCCGGGGGGAAGCCCCTGGATGACATAGGTGTTGTAGGGATTCTGCCGGGAGAGGTCCTGCTTTCTGAGGTTTCCGTCGAAGGCATCCAGCCCGAAGATCACGGTAGGGTCGCTGTCCAGCCGCATCCCTTTCTTCAGCCGGTTCAGGAAGACCGATGCGATGATGGGCCTCTCTTCGGACCGGCCTGTTTCCTTCTCTACAATGGAAGCCAGGGTGATCACGTCCTCCATCTTCATGCCTGCCTTTTCCGCAGCGTCCTCCAAAGGCGCGATGACCTGAAAGAAGCGCTTCACCATGGCATCCACGACGGTATGGGGCGTAACGCCTCTCCCGAACCTATACGTATCGGGGAAGAGATAGCCTTCCAGGCTGGGCGCCGAGATGCCATATGGCTTCAGCCTCGCCCAGTCCCGGGTAAGTGCCAGGAACCTTTCCCTTTCCACCACACCCCTTTCGGCGAGGAGGTCCGCAATCTGCCCCCGGTTGAAGCCTTCCGGAATGGTCACGGGGTGGGTGACGATCAGGCCTCTCCTGAGCCTTTCCAGGATCGTCATGGGGGACATTTCCGGAGACAGGGCATACTCCCCGACCTTGATTCCCTTGTCATGACCCAGGAGCTTGATCCAGAGGTGGAGCAATCGGCTGCTTGTGACAATGCCCCTGTTTTCCAGCTCCTGTGCAACCTCCCGTGGTGTCTCTCCCTCCCTGACGGTCACCGACTGGACCCCAGCGCCCCTCTGGGCAGGCGTCACCAGAAACAGACCCATCCCGAGCAGGAAAAAAACCCCCAGAAGAAAAAGCAGACCCAGGGAAAGCAAGACACCCCTTCTTGTGGGCATGGCGGACCTCGTACGTAACAGAAACCCCCGGCTCCGGGGCTTCCCGATTCCATTCCCTTTTCTATTTCCCCTCTCCCTTCAAGTCAACCTCTCTATGGTTTGCCTTTTTATCTTCACTCTGCTAATCAGGCTCTTTGCGGACCCCCCATGACGGGCCGCCGCGAACCGGGAAATAGTGCGAGGACAGCTCTTCTGCGATGAAAGACAAACCTACCAGCTTTCGCTCCTTTCTGGCCCCCACCCTTTTTCTCGCATTGATTTTCTTTGTGAACTTCCTCGCCCGGATCATCCTCGCACCGTTGATGCCGACGATGGAAAATGATCTCGGCCTGAGCCACGCCGAAGCCGGTTCCCTCTTCCTATGGATCACCATCGGCTATCTCATCACCCTCCCGTGTTCCGGTTTCTTTTCCGCCAGGTGGACACACCGATGGGCCATCATCGTCTCCGCCTCGGCGGTTGGCATGGCCCTCCTGGGAATCTCCTTCACCGGAAGCGCCCGGACCCTGGGGATCGCCCTCTTCCTTCTCGGCATGTCCACCGGTCTTTACTTTCCCTCCGGAATCGCCACGCTCACCTCCCTCATCCCACCCAGACACTGGGGCAAGGGCATGGCCATTCACGAGCTGGGCCCCAACCTGGCCTTTGTGATCGGGCCTCTCATCTGTGAGGCCCTCCTCGGCTGGACATCCTGGCAGGGTGTTCTGGCAATGATGGGTGGGGCGTCCCTTATCCTGGGGCTCGGATTCTTCCGTTTCGGCAAGGGCGGTGAATTCCCCGGTCAGGCCCCGAGTCCTGCCTCCTTTTCCCCCCTTTTCCGTGACCCTTCTTGCTGGCTCATGATGGTCCTTTACGGTCTGGGGATCAGCGGAAGCCTCGGGGTGTACACCATGCTCCCCCTAACTCTGGTGACGGAACACGGGATGGACCGCAACTGGGCCAATACCCTCGTTGCCCTGTCCCGTATATCCGGAGTCGCGATGGTCTTCCTCGCCGGATGGGCCACGGACCGTCTGGGGGCGAGAAAGACCCTTTTCGGGGTCTTCCTGCTCACCGGCCTTAGCACCGTGGGTCTCGGTGCGGCCTCCGGCCTTTGGGTTGTCTTCCTTGTCTTTCTGCAGCCCGCCCTGGCCGCCTGTTTCTTCCCACCGGGCCTTGCCGCTCTTTCCTCCATAGGCAGCCCTCAAGTGCGAAATGTGACCGTTTCCCTGACCATTCCACTGTCCTTCCTCTTTGGTGGAGGGGCCGTACCCACATTCATCGGGATGATGGGGGATGCTGGTTCTTTCTCCATGGGGATAGGAATTGTGGGGGGACTCATCCTGATGGGGGCCAGCCTGTCTCTTCTGCTGAAACCTCCCCAACGATGAAATCCCCCGCCGGGCTCCGGCAAGGGGGTGTCGGGTCATAGGCCGCAAAGCATGGAGGCGCAGCCCTCCAGTGCTCCGTCACCCCAATACTCCGGGAATTCCAAAGACAAAGGCTCACACGGGTCTTTTCGATGGGGGACGGATGGCTGAGCGGAGTCAATCCTGCGGGGAAACCGGTCCCCAGTGTTCCAGAGGGCATTCCCCGCAGCGGGGCTCCTTGCGGCAAAACTCCTTCCCTGCCCTCACGATGAGGGCGTGGAATTCATTGAAGAGCTGCAAATCCTCGGGGAGATTCTCCATGAACAAGGCCTGGAGCTCTTCATAGCTCACCTGCTCATCCACGATCCCGTGGCGGTGGAAAATCCGATAGGTGTACGCGTCGATCACGAATACGGGTACCTGCGCGGCATAGAGGAGGATGCTGTCCGCCGTTTCCCTGCCGATCCCCTTGACCGATAGAAGGGCATCCCTCAGGGTCGAAGGCTCGTCCAGCAGGAAGCCCTGGAGGTCGCCCCCGTATCGCCCCATGATGAGATCGAGCAGGTTCCTCAGGCGTTTTGCCTTGAGGTTGTAAAAACCCGCGGGCCTCACCACTTCCCCCAACTCCGGGAGGGAAAGTCCGTGAAGAGTTTCAAGCGAGAGCAGGTTTCGCTCCTTCAGGTTTTGTATGGCCTTTTCCACGTTCTTCCAGTTCGTGTTCTGCGTGAGTACAGCCCCCACCATGATCTCCAGCGGTGTTTGGCCCGGCCACCAGTGCTGCGGTCCGAAACGCCGGAACATGAGATCGAACATCTCCTTCAGTCTCTCGGCCGTGGGATTCGGCAAGGCAGCCATTCCTCCTTTTCCCGATTCGCCGTGACAGGAGCGCCAACGCCTTTTGGTGCTTTTCCTCGACAAACCTGTGCAACTCGTTCAGGAGCATAGGAAGCCCTTGTCTTCATGTCAACTGCTGAAAACATTTCATTCTCATGAGCGACTGCGGAATTCCTGCTGGCGCACCGGCGGAAAACGTGAAGACGATGATTGACACTGCAAAGGCTTACGGGATAAAGATATGACCACGGGGCACGGTTCATGGCTCACGGAAACCAAGCGGAAACAGGGGTGGGCGTTTTTCAGCGACCCGCCAGCAGGTTCGGGGGCGAAAAAGGACATGGACAGGGAACAGATGTGCAGGATCATCCAGAAGAGGTTGAATCTGGACGAGGGGGAATTCCAGGTGATCAGGGACAACCCCAAGTTCCAGAGGCTTTTTGAGAACGTCGCCAAAGGGCCACGGTACCGACTGGTGGCCGAGGTGGTGGAATCCAGGGGTTGTCACTCAGGTCACGTGAAGGGTCAGAGACTCGTCTTTGACTCCTCCGGAAACCTGCTCACCCGGGAAGGCCCCGAGCGGGTTTGTGCCTTCCTGATGCCCAACCTCACGGTGCTCATCAATGCCTTCTTTGAAAACATCCTGAACGGCAGGGACCCGAACGAGGTCATGTTCAACCGGACCGGGTGCTATGACGTGGGTCCGGCCTGCGGCGGATGGGGGCACGTGATCCTGGAAATGCGAGCCGAGCCCGTCGCCTGATTTCCGGGAGAGACCCGGTAGCCTCCATTTGATGAATTTGACTCTTGATCCAAGAGGATTATCGTTCAAGCATACGGCTCATGGCGCAACATGAAAAGGTTCCCGAGAGGTTCGTGGACCGTAGCGAGGCGCCGGACCGAAATTTTGGCAGAGGAGGAGTAAAAGGACACATGGATTTTGGTGTGGAAAGTGAAGGTATGCACTATGAAGGGATGTGCATCCGGCCGCCCAGCGAGGCTTTCAGCATCCTGCTCCAGGTGACGCTGGGATGCTCCCACAACAAGTGCACCTTCTGCGGCACGTACAAGGACAAGAGGTTCGCGATCAAGGACGACAGGACCATCCTCGGTGACATCCTGTTCGCATCCAGGTACATGAAGCGCCAGGACAAGGTTTTCCTTATGGACGGGGACGCCCTCATCATCCCCCAGAAGAGGCTGATGTGGATCCTGGACAGGATCCGGGAACACCTTTCGTGGGTGAGGCGTGTGGGGGCCTACGCCAATGCCAAGAGCATCAGGATGAAAAAGCCGGAGGAACTCCTCCAGTTGAGAGAGAACGGTCTTGGCATCCTTTACTACGGTGTCGAGACGGGTGACGACCGGCTGAGGGAGAAGATCCACAAGGGGACCTCCGCACAGACCTGCATCGAGATGGGAAGGAAGGTGAAGGAGGCCGGGATCAAACTCTCTGTGACCGTGCTTCTGGGGATCGCCGGGCGGGAAGGCTCGATCGAGCATGCACGGGCGACAGGTCGGCTTCTGAGCGCAATGGACCCGGATTTTGTGGGTGCCCTCACGGTCATGCTGATCCCCGGCACCCCCCTTTACGAGGAATACCGAAGAGGGGAATTCGTGCTCCCCGATGAAAGGGAACTGCTCGCGGAATTGAGGGAGATGATCTCCCATACCGACCTGAGCCGGGGTCTCTTCTATTCCAACCACGCATCCAATTACCTGCCTGTCAAGGCACGGCTGCCCAAGGGGAAACAGGACGCCCTTCATCTGATCGACCGTGCCCTGAGGGGGGAAGTGGGCCTGAGACCTGAATGGATGAGGGCGCTTTGAGACCTCCCTGCAGCCCCGCCGCCTTCCCATCGACACAACCGCCATGGAATGATTGAGGGGTAGAACGGTGTCAGAGACCCATGGTACCCACGGCTGTATCCCCAAGCCTGAGGCACTTCGTGCGGACGTCCTTCTCTCTGGCGGCACGGTGCTGAACGTGTACTCCGGCGAACTGGTCAAGACCGATGTGGCGCTGAGGGGCGAAAAGATATGGTACGTGGGACCCCTCGGCGACACGGTCGGCCAGAACACCACGGTCATTAACGTTGAAGGCAGGGTCCTTGTGCCGGGTTACATGGATCCCCACATGCACCCATGGAATCTCTATGATCCCCGGACCTTCGGCATGGAGGCCTGTCGCCTGGGCACAACAACGCTGGTATGCGATAATCTGGTTTTCTTCATTCTCATGTCTCTCCCCTCCTTTGAGAGACTCATGGAGACCTTCCGGCAGATGCCCACCAGGTTTTTCTGGTTTTGCAGGGCCATGCCTCAGACACCCATGGCAAACGAGGGGGAGATCTTCTCTCTTAGGAATCTGCGAAGACTACTGAAGAACCCCAGCGTTCAATCCCTGGGAGAGATCACGAGGTGGCAGGAGCTGGTCACGGGCAACCCCAGGCTCTCGTCCGTGATTCGCATGACCAAGGGACTCCGGAAAAGGGTGGATGGGCACACGGCAGGGGCCAAATACGAGAACCTGAATGACATTGCCCGTGCCGGTGTGGAATCCTGCCATGAGAGCATTACCTGCGAGGAGGTCCTGGAACGGCTGAGGCTTGGCTTTTATGTTATGCTGAGGGAAAGCTCCCTCAGGCAGGACCTAAGGGAACTCCTGAGGGCCGTAGTGGAGAAGAACGTCCTTACCGATCGGATAATGCTCACCACGGACTGCTCCTCTCCGTCCTTTTATGAGGAATTCGGTGTCACCGATAATCTTGTGCGGATCGCCATCAAGGCAGGGGTGGATCCTGTCACTGCCTACCGCATGGTCACCATCAATCCTGCCGTCTATTTCGGAATGGACCACCAGATCGGCGCAATAGCACCCGGGAGATTTGCCGATATCCTCGTTCTCAAAGACCTCCTTCACCCTACCCCGGAAAAGGTGATTGCCGGGGGACGGCTTGTCGCTGAAAAGGGAGAGATCCTTGAATCCTTCCCGCAGGTGCGTTGGGAGGATTTCTTTCCGCCTGCTTCCCGCTTTGACGGATCCTGGCGAGCATCCGAGCATTTCTTCACAATACCTTGTGAAGGGACAAGGGTTTCCTTTCCCGTGATCAGGCTTGTGAGTTGCGTCATCACTCGCAGGGAGGAGACGGAGTTCCTGACCCGGGACGGCTTCCTGGATTTTCGGGGCAGGGAGGGAATTTGCCTCCTGAGTCTTCTTGACTGGGGCGGAGCATGGGTCTCCAACGGGCTCCTGGCGGGATTTGCCGACAGAGTCGAAGGGCTGGCCTCCTCTTTCAACACAGCCACACAGGTCCTGGCCATAGGTCAGAATCCGGCTGCAATGCGTCAGGCCGTCAACCGGGTCCTGGAGATCGGAGGGGGGATCGTGGCTTTTGAAGGCGGGAAGGTAGCTTATGAATTGCGACTGCCACTCGGGGGAATGATGTCGGATGCGCCCATGACGGAATTGGCGCAAAAGGACAGGGAGATCAGGGCATTTCTGTCTGCCAGGGGGTTTCCCTTCCACGACCCGCTCTATACCCTCATCTTCCTGCCGAATGACTTCTTGCCCGAAGTGAGGTTGAACCGCAACGGCGTGGTAGACATCAGGAACGGTGTGACCCTATGGCCCAGGAGGGAACTGGGGCAATATGTTTCAGGATAATCTATCCATCTGGGGATTGTTGACGATCCGCTCCTCCAGCAGTCTCGACAGGTTCTTGGGGATCACATAGAAAACCTTGGGATTGGCCTTTTCAGACTCAAGCAATTGTCCAGCCTGCCAGATTTTGGCCCTGATCGGACTGCCCGGATCGTTCAAGTCTCCGAATATCATGGCCCTTGAGGGGCACCCTTCAACACAGGCCGGCTCTCTTCCCTTTTCAACCCTGTGCACGCACAGGGTACACTTGGTGGCCTTTCCGGGTGGGTGGAAACGAAATGACTCCGCAGTGTCTTGGTAGGGCAGCTTTGGGAGGGGGAAATAGTCCTGCTCAGGATTGATATCGATGACGCCGTACGGACATGCCTTCCGACACTCCCCTCGTCCGTGGCATTTCGCCTGGTCGATGATGACGATCCCATCTGCCCGTTTGTAGATCGCCTTTTCAGGACAGGCTGGGACACAGGGGGGATTATCACAGTGCATACAGGCATACCGTACATAGCTGATATAATCCAGTCCTGGCCCTTCAATCTCCAATACTTTGTCCCACCATACCCCGGGCGGAGTGAGGTTCTCCTCCTTGCATGCCAGCACGCATGTCATGCAGCCCGTGCAGCGGTTCAAATCCACGATGATACCGTATCTTGCCGTCATCTCATTTTCTCCATTTTCTTGGCGCACGCTGTTTATGCCTTCATTACGGTGCAGGGAACTTCTTTATAGGGTGGAAATCCTGATATGGGGTCAAATTGCCTGGGGATGAGTTCATTCACGTTCGCCTTTGCCCAGCCGTGCATCACACCCACAATCCCATTCGGTACCATGATCGTTGGTTTTGCCTTCACATCCATCTGACCATAGGCTGTTTTTAGGATAACGGTATCCCACTGATGGATATGCCGCCGTTTGGCATCTTCGGGATTGATCATCAGGAGCGGCTCCCGTTGAAGCTCCAGCAGCCATGGCGAATCCTCTCGCCATTTGCTATGGGTGATGTAGGGGACCCTTGCCCCGGTGAGCAAAATCAAGGGGTACTCGTCGCTGGTCGGCATAGGTTCTTTGTATTCGGGCAGGGCCGGATAGCCATGCCTTTGCAACACCGTGGACAGGGCTTCGATCTTTCCCGATGGCGTATCAAAACCCGGCTTGCCGTCCGGTCTCATTTTTCCCGTCTCATATTTCTTGAACGCGTCGGGGCCCTTTGCCGGAACCTCGATTCCTGTTTCCTGATTCCTTCTCAGGTCCTCGTAGGTGAGGTCCCACATGCCGAGGATCTCATTGCAGGCGGCCTCCACGTCGCCGTTGAAGAAGACATCCGGGTATCCCAAACGGACCCCTATATCGAGGGCAATCTGCCAGTCTTCCCTGCATTCACCCGCCGGCCTTATGGGGGTGCGTCCAAAGAGCTTTCGGCCGTTATAAGCGAAGGGCGCCAGCCTCTCGTAGTTCATGGCCGCCGGCAGGACAAGGTCCACATAGGCGTGCGTCTGCGGGCGATAGAAGTAGTCCACGGCCATCGCAAAATCGAGGTCTGCAATGGCTTGCTGATATTCGTGGGTTTGGGGCCAGATCATCATGTTAAAGCCCCATCCGAGGAAGGCCTTCACCTTCCTCTCCCTGATCCATTCGACCAGATAATTGGTTTGAACCTCGAAAAACCTTTCTGCCCAGGCGGGGAATGCTTCGAGGTCCAACCGCTTATCCTTCATCGCAACCAGCTTTTCTCTCATGCAAAAGGATGCAGGGGCCTCGTCCCAGGAGAAAGTCATCCCTTCGAGGGGGGAGGTCGGCCTTGTGACGCCTCCCGGAATGTCGATATAGCCGCAGATGGCGGGAACCAAAAGAATAGCTCTATGATTGTTTGTGGCATTCAGGTCATGGGTGGTGCCCTGTGCACCCGTCTTGAGTCCCCCCGGGGCATTGATCGCATAGAGACGGGCAGCATCGATCACTTTTTTTGCGGGCACCCAGGTAATGTGTTCCACCCTGTCCGGGGGGAAGCCCTTGACATAGGCCTTGAGCTCTTCCAATCCATGAATCCACTTGTCACAAAATGCCTGATGATGGAGACCCTCCTTAAAAATGACATGCATCATGCCTGCCGCCAGGGCCGCGGTCGTTCCGGGACGCGGCTGCAGATGAATATCAGCCAAGGTTGAGGCTGTGGGGGTCTTTCTGGGGTCCACCACAATGAATTTGACACTGCGCTCCTTGGCGTCCGCCAACTGCCAATGACACATGAATGGGCTGCCTGAATAGGCGGGGTTGGTGCCCCAAATGAGCATCACCTTGGTCTCTTCGGTGGGCAGGTTCCCCGTGGTCGGAAATCCATAGGTCAGCAACTCGGCCAGTTGGGCAGCCCTTCGGCATGCCGTAGAGCTCTCGGTGCCGTAATTCACAGATCCGTAAGTGTAGGCGAGGCGCTGCACAGGGGCCCTCGGCTCTTTAGGATCACCCACATAGAAGAAGACAGCATGAGGGCCATGCCGTTCCTTGATTCGATTCAGGTGATGGACAATGATATCGTAGGCCTCATCCCAGGAAATCCGAACAAAGGCCGGGTCCGGCGACCCCTTTGGGTTCGTTCGTTTCATGGGGTATTTTAGACGATTGGGGTGGTAAAGCCGCTGCAAGGTTGCATAGCCTTTGGAGCACAGGGGGGAGGCAGGGAAACCGGGCCATGGTTCTATTCTTGTGACAACCTCTCCCTTTCGATAGAACTTGATACCGCAAAACGGCACTTCGTTGCAGCCGTCACAAAAGGTATAACCCACCGATTCTCCCTCAAGGCTCATGGCTTTTCCTCCTGTCTGAGTGGATAACCCTTGATCTTCAGAAGCACCTTTGAAGCCCATCGGAACCTCCTCGCAGGTAAGCGATGGCCCGGCTATCTTGAATGATCGCACTACGCTCCGGGAAACAATAGGCCGATCTTTCCAAATTCCCCGCCAAATTCATTAAGATTATGGAAAAGAACATCGAAAACATGCCAAAGGTCAAAAGCGGAGATAAGTATGTGGCCTGGAACGTGGATTTCCACCGCCTTGTAGCCAAGGCGTCCCACAATTCCATGTATGAACTTCTGGTGAATATCCTGATGGATATCACCCAGGACCTGATTCTGAGCATCAAACCGTCCAGACGAGTAGTTCACGATACCGTGTCCCACCCTGCCATTGCTGAAAGAATCAAACAGGGTGATATGAAAGGGGCGGAACGGGCATTTCGAAAACACCTGGAAGACATGGTTCCCCTTCTGGAGGGCCTGGAAAAGAAACGGCCTGTGGACAGACGCATGCCCTTGGTCGCTAATCCCCTTTGAGGACCTCCATCAGCATCCTTTCGAGTTTGTCCTCGGCGTGCTCGTCCGCATATCGGGGTCTCTCGACGTCAGGGTAGAGTCCGTAGAGGCCCTTCATGATCACTTCGGCGTGGGGAGGACAGCCGGGCAGGTGTGTTCCCATCCCTGCGTGGTGCTGCTGGCAGATTCCCATAAAGACGTTTGTCTCCTCGGGGTTGGGTTCCACTTCCGTATCAGGCCCCAGGAAGACGTTCACGTTTTTCTCGAAGGGTCGATCGATCAGGAGGCCTTCCGGATTCTTGGGATCCGGCCGTCTGAGCTTATTAAGCACATAGTGCAGATAGCCTCTGCAACCACCACAGGCGCGGCCATCATGGACCGTGAATCTTTTGCCGCCGTTTACATCGACCAGTGCCTCCCTGAAGGTGTCTTTCACCTCCTCGACGGGAGCGCCGAGGACCTGAATCTTCTCCGGTTCGATGGGCCCGAATCCTTGCATATAGGCCATCATGACCGGAGGGGAAAGCAGAGGATCGAAACCCATGATCCTCATGGTTGTTGCGTCGACGGCCACGGGATTGGTTCCGCCGATCAGCAGGTTCATGGTCTTCGGCTTTCCGTAGACCGGTCCGAAATCCTCCTGGGCCGTGAGGCCGTCCACGATCACCAGTCTCGGTTTTACGAGATGGTGGATATTGACGAGATTCTGCCAGAGCCCGAAAAAATGGCTCATGTACTTCTCAAGAGGAGCGATGGCGCCCTGCAGATTCTTGATGCTCAAAGACACAAGAGCGGCAAAATGGGTCTTCATGACCGGAAGGTTAATGATGACATCCGCCTGCTCCAGGGTCAGGGGAATCTCTCGAGAGAGCATCCTTTTCCCGTGGGGAACCGATTTTCTGACCAGCTTGTCCGTGTTGATGTCCACGAGGGCGACCCTTTTGGGATCGATTTCCGTCAGGCGGTCGTACCCGTAATGGGCAAAGAGCATTCCCGTCTCGGCCCGGTTGATGGATGCGCCTTCGGCCACCGTTACCTTCCCTGCGACCGACAGCAGGATCTCTATCAGGGATCTGACAAGTCCCACGTCCGCCACGACACCACCCTGGTAGACGCCGTCCCTCAGGCCGTGATCCGCAACGACATTGGGCTTGATGACCACGTTCTGCCCCTTTTTCACAAATTTCTCCATTCCACCGAGCGAATCGAAAACATTCATGAGGGAGGCCTTGAGTTCTTCGGGGTTTCTGGTGGGCGGTACCTTTTCCACGACCACCCTCTCAACATGCGGGTAGGTCTTCGCCGGCCGCTTGCCCTTGATCTTTCGGAGATATACCGCGATGCTCAGATCCATCTTGACGAAGGCGGACCCATCCTTGTTGAAGTGACGGGTAGGTCGAAAGCCGTACTCGATCATCCAGCGGTATTTCTTGTCGTCCTCCTTTAGGATTTCAGCGGATATGAGGCTCTCTTGCTCAATGAGGGCATCCACGATAGCCCCTTCCAGCCCCTCCATTGCTGCCTCATCCTTTCGTGCCATGATCTCTTCAACGGTGCTGCTCTCCGGCCTGTACACGACCCATCCGACCGGCCCGGATTCCCATCTTGCCTCGTACAGGACGACGCCGGCATCGCCCTCCCACTGCCGCAGTTTGCGCTCAGCATAACGCCCGTCAGGACCCGCAAATCGATAATAGTCGGCCAGTTGACCAGCGAAATCCTTTGAAAAGGATCCTTTTTCCAATGTGACGCTCTTTGACATAGCCCCTCCCCATAATCATTCTCCTCGGCTGCCCAGCAAACCGTTCGGCTTCTCCAACCCCCCAGGAAAGCTTTCTCCGGGACGGTTTCGAAAGTGATTAAAACTCATCCGGAAATGGGCCTTTCCGGATTCGCGCGGTCAGCCAGAGACACAGTAGAACTTCATTTCAGGCTGAGGGCTGTAAGCAGACAGCTTATAGCTCCATCCAGAAATCCTCGGTTTTTTGTTGAGCAGTAATTGATTCAAATTAGGTATTTTTGACCGATGTGTCAACGTTTCTTGGCCCGGATCCATATCGTTGGCGCCGCCGATTTCCTTCGAACTGGCCAACGCTTTGCGGTTCAACCCCAACCTCTTCTAAAAGGACGTAAGGAAGGCCAGGGGAGATTTCCATGACCTCCAGATTACTCTTGAGCTTCTCTCGCAATACATCGGGTTGGCCGTGGAACTGGCCTTCAGGTTTTCCTTGGCCGTGTGTGATGCAGCCTCACAGCAGGTAGCGGATGAGCACGAAACCCAGTACGAGAAGGACAACAAAGATCACGGAGAGCCACTCAAAGTACTTGTCGATGAAGGATTTGATCGGAGGACCGAAGAAAAAGAAGAGTGCGGCTACGAAGAAGAACCTTGCCGGTCGGCTCAGGACGGAAGCGGAAACGAGAGTGAGGAAGGGAATCTGAAAGGCCCCTGCAGCGATCGTAAATACCTTGTACGGGATGGGGGTGAACCCGGCAATGGCAATCGCCGCAAAGGCGTTTTTCTCGTAGAGGTGCTGGACCTCCCTGTAGTGTCTTTCCACCCCGTAGAACTCGATGATCGGTCTCCCCAGGATATCATAGAACTCTAGGCCGATGAGGTATCCGAGCATCCCGCCAAGCACGGAGGCGATGGAGCAGATGAAAGCATAGCGAAAGGCCCGGCGCGGCACCATGACGGCGAGGGCGATGAGGAGCACATCCGGCGGAATGGGAAAGAAAGAGGACTCCGCAAAGGCGATGATGAAAAGGGCCCAGTCCGCATGGGGCTTGTCGGCCAGGCCCTCGACCCAGGCCTTCATTCTCCTCATGGCAGTGGAAATCGCCTTGAACACTCCGTCGATCTCTCCCGTATATGAAAGGCTCTTGGTGCAGTCGGCATGGGGCCCTACGGGCGTTGCCGGAGAAAAGATGCTATTCGCAGGGCACCTCTTTGTAAAGTGGAAAGACGTGAAAACCTTTGTTTCATGAGCTTTCCCGTTCATTTTGGGGTTGCATTTTCCCCGGGAATGCAGTACGGTCGCCTCCAATTCCGTCTTCGTTCAAACCATAATTCGAGGGAAAGGAGGGAGTGATGAACAAGGGAGACCTGGTCAATGAGGTTGCGAAGGTTGTCTCCACCAAGAAAGAGGCCCAGGAAGCAGTGGACACCATCTTCTCAAGCATCGGGAAGTCCCTCAAGAAAGGGAAACCCGTCACGCTGGTAGGGTTCGGGACCTTCAAGGTGGACAAGAGAAAGGCCAGAAAGGGCAGGAATCCTCAGACCGGAGAGGAAATCAAGATCAAGGCAAAGAAAGTCCCCAAGTTCGTGGCCGGCAAGGCTCTAAAGGATGCGGTGAAGTAAGGTTATCGCACGGATCTCTTTTACAAGGTTGGCCCTCATCGGATCTGCTGCAGGTCCGGTGAGGGCTTTGTTTTTCCCTGTGGGAAAGTGCCTCATGGTGCTGCTCCTTTCTCTTCAGCTCCTCGAGTTGGATCCCCTGTTCGCCGAGACGGGGCGCATGATGGAGAGAAACGGTCTCTCCGTGTTCTTTGAAGAACCCTTGCATGGTCTCGCGGAGAGCGCGGCGGAGATGTACCCCGTTGTCCTGGAGGAGGTGGAGGGCAAACTGGGGTTGAGTGTCCCCCTGGCCCCCACCCTCGTGCTCGTGAGAGACCGGGGCATGTTCCGGCAGATGGTGGGGGACAGACCCATCGTCGCCTTTGCGTTGCCCCAGAGGGATCTGGTTGTGGTTGACTGCACCCGGGTGGGCAAGGATCCCTTTGCCCTGGAGGAGACCTTGAAACACGAACTCTGCCATCTAATGCTCCATCACTACGTGGCGGGCAGGGAGATTCCCAAGTGGCTGGACGAGGGGTTGGCCCAATGGGTGAGCGGTGGGTTGGGTGAGGTCCTGAGGAACCAGAAGAGGTCTCTTCTTCAGGAGGCGATCATGGCCGACCGGGTCCTGGGAATCAGGGCACTGGCCGGTCGTTTCCCGCGAAGCAGGGACCCTCTCCTGCTGGCCTATGAAGAGAGCGAAGACTTCGTGGCTTACATGATCCGCCACTATGGGACGGAAGGGGTGCTCAACGTCCTGGATCGCTTGAAGGAGGGCGAGGAGTGGACTCTTGCGGTGGAAAAGGGTATAGGCATTTCCATGGATGCCCTTGAAGACGGGTGGCACCGACAGCTTCAGAAGAGGAGGAGCTGGTTTATGTTCCTGAGCAACCATCTCTACGAGATCCTCTTCTTTGTCGCGGCCCTGGGCTCGGCCTACGGGTTCTTCCGGGCGTACAGGAGGAAGCGGGCCTATCTCAGGGAAATGGAGGATGATGCGCCTTGAGGCGTCGGGCTTCAATCAGTTGAGCCTTGAAGGCCGGAGAGGGCCGCCTGGATTTCTCCCCGGATGTATGTGAGCCGATCCAGGTCGTCTTCGTTCATTCTCCTCCGTGCGTCTTCAGACCGGACTGTCTTTCTAAGCAGCTTGAGTTCATTTTCCAGATCCACGATCAGGTTCAGCATGGCCGTTTGCACGTCGGGCGGGGCCTCCTCCTCTGCAGGTGCTTCCATGGCCACCTCTTTGGCCTTGAGCATAAGCCTTTCCTTCCACTTGGGGAGGTACGCCTCCATCTGGAAGAGATCACGGATCTTCTGGGCCAGGGCCTCGCTGGCCGTCCTCTCACCGTGGATCACGAAGACCCGCGGCTTGCTCTCAAAGTGGCTCACCCATTCCAGGAGGTCCTTCTGGTCCGCATGGGCCGAGAAGCCGCCGATTGTGAAGACCTTGGCCTTGACCGAGACATTTTCACCGAAGATCTTCACCTGTTTTGCCTGGTCTACGATCTTTCGACCTGTGGTGCCGGCTGCCTGGAACCCCACAATGACGACACTCGCCCCCTGCCTCCAGAGGTTGTGCTTCAGGTGGTGCTTGATCCTTCCGGCCGTGGCCATCCCATTGCCGGCAATCACGATGGCCGATCCAGACATCTCGTTGATGGCCTGGGACTGCCTCGTGCTCTCCGTGAAATGAAGATTGGGCAGATCAAAGGGATCGTGGCCCTGGGCCACGATGGCACTGGCCTCCTCGTCATAGTATTTGCGGTTTCTGCGGAAGATCTGTGTGGCCTTGATGGCAAGGGGGCTGTCCAGATACACAGGGACGTCGGGGAGGAGCCCCTGGCGGTGGAATTCGGCCAGTAGATAGATGATCTCCTGCGTCCTTTCCACTGCGAAGGCAGGAATCAGGACCTTTTCACCGTTGGAGAGGGCGTACCGGATGGCCTCCAGGAGTTCCTTTTTGCTCTCTTCAGGAGAACGATGCAGCCGGTTGCCGTAGGTCGATTCCAGGAAGAGGTAGTCGGCGTCAAAGACCTCGTGAGGGTCTTTGACGATCAACTGGTTTTTTTTGCCCAGGTCGCCGGAGAAGACGATCTTGATCGGTTCCTTCTCGTTCGCGTCGATCCATAGCTCCAGGATGGAAGATCCCAGGATGTGACCCGCATTTCTGAGCCGGGCCCTGACCCCGGGCTCGGCTTCGAGGATCTGGTCCCTTTCCACAGGGAAGAGACGCTTCAGGCTCGCTTCAGCGTCCTCCGTGGTATAGAGGGGAACGATCTCAACCCGGGCCTGTCGGCGGTTCTTGCGGGTTTGCCATTCTGCGTCCATCTCCTGGATGTGGGCGGCATCCAGGAGCATGATCCTGCAGAGTTCGGCGGTGGGAGGAGATGTGATGATCCGACCTTGAAACCCGTCCCTGACGAGTTTGGGGATCCTTCCGCTGTGGTCGATATGGGCATGGGTGAGGAAAAGGGTGTTGAGCTGTCTGGGATCAAAGCCCCACTCCTGCCAGTTGCGGTCCTCCAATTCCCTTCCACCCTGGAAAAGGCCGCAGTCCACCAACACCTTCGTTCCCTGGGGGGTCTCGATGAGAAAGCTCGACCCCGTAACGGTTCCCGCGGCTCCGAGACAGGTGACACGAACCATTTCTTTCTCCTTTCCGGCAGGCTGCTCCAGACGCCCGTCGCAGAAAAAGATGTGCAACCTCACCCGCCATCTGCGTTCGTCCTGAGGTATCGAAGGACGAACGATTTGTCCGATCATGGTGAGGTAGCGACATAGCTTATGGCGAACGCCTGCAAAACCAAACGGAATCCGTCCGACACCCGGTGTCTCAGCTTGTCGCAGAGTGGCGGAGATCCCGCTTGCGGGCTGCAGGGGTGTTCATTTCAATACCGAACATCGGCGCTTACGGTCAAGGGCACCTTACCTCCTCCTCCCGGCAGGTCGAGGACGTAATGGGGTATGGCCAGGCCGGGCAGGTTTCGCCTGAGCACCGACATGATCTGCAGGCCCTCTGCCACAGGCGTCCAGAAGTGGGAGGTTCCCCGGACCAGGTCGGCCTGGAAGAGGTAATAGGGTCTGACACGGATCCGGAGGAGCTTTTTCATCAGGCTTGTCAGGACTCCGGGATCGTCGTTCACACCCTTGAGTAGAACGCTCTGGCAGCCCAGGGGAATCCCTACATCGGCGAGTCTCGCGCAGGCCGCCGTCGCCTCGGGGGTGACCTCCGCCGGGTGATTGAAATGGGTACTGATGTAGAGGGGGTGAAAGCCTTTAAGGAGCTTCGCCAGGGCAGGCGTAATGCGCTGGGGGAGGGTGCAAGGCGTCCTGGTCCCGATTCGGATGATCTCCACATGGGGCATGCCCCTCAACTCGCTCAGAAGGCGAAAAATCTCCCTGTCAGGCAGAAGAAGCGGGTCGCCTCCGGAGAGCAGGACGTCCCGGACGGTTCGGGTATTCCGGATATAGGAGAGCCCTTCCCGGATGGTCTCCTCTGTCACGGCGAGCGCCTTCCCCACCTTTCGTTTCCTGTTACAGAAGCGGCAGTACATGGCGCAGCGGTTCGAAATCAGGAACAGTACCCGGTCAGGATACTTGTGGGTGAGGCCCGGCACCGGCGAGAGTTCCTCTTCGTTGAGGGGGTCTTCCATTCCTTTCTCGTCCGTGACTTCCCGGATATCGGGGACGGCCTGCTTATAGAGCCCGTCACCCTTCCGTGCGATGAGCCTGAGATAGTAAGGGTTGATGCGCATGGGGTAGCGGGTCACAACGGTGTTGACATCCGTGGCGCTGATTGCAAACAGGGGTGCCAGGTCTTCCCCTGAACGAAGGCTGCCTAAAACGATGTCGGCCCAGGACTTCTGTTCCGGTGTTTCTGAACGCGCGGTGTGCAATGGCTCTCTCCCTCTCAGTCTGCCGGGATCGGCAGCCCTCTGTTTCTATAATGGAAATCGATACCTTTTGCAACTGATCGCTCGATCCTGCTGTCCTGAGTTTTAATTCTCAAGAAAGGCACCATCGTTTTCAGGGTGAATGTCATCCTTCTGGGGGCCTAGATCTGTCGCAACGACTCAGGGAAATCCAGGTTGATCAATAGGTCCATTGCCTCTATAATGGCATTCACTTTGACTGTTCAGAAAGGGTAACAGCAGCCATGGACGTTCTGGAGGCCATTCAACAGAGGAGAAGCACAAGGGCCTTTCTGAATAAACCGGTGCCCAGGGAGACCATCGAGAAACTCCTCTCCCTCGCTACCCAGGCCCCTTCCGCCATCAACCTTCAACCCTGGGAAATCAGCGTGGTCTCCGGGGAAGAGAAGACTCGCCTGAGCAGGATCCTGGTGAAGAGGATGAAGGAGAGGAACATCTCCTGCGGTCCGGGCGCAAAGAGAGCCCTCCCGGAGCATTTCGTTCAAAGGGAGCGGGATCTCCTCGGATGCATACTCCCCAACCTGCCTGCGGGCACGGTGTTTGAGAACTTCATTAACGAAGGGAGCTGCAATTTCTACGGGGCCCCCACCGCGCTGATCCTCTCCATCGACGAGGTCTTCTCGAACGCGCGGTGGACGGACATGGGAATCGTGGTGGGCTACATCGTGCTTACGGCCCATGCCATGGGTCTGGGAACCTGTCCTATAGGGCTGATTACGGCCTTCGACGAGGAGATCAAGGAGGAACTCAATCTTCCGGAGGAGAAGCAGGTTATCATCGGCATCGCGCTGGGTTACCCGGACCCGAAATCCCCAATCAACAGGGGGAGGTCGGAGAGGGCCCCTCTGGACGAAGTGGTGAGATGGCGCGAATAGGTGTGGTTTTTTCCTCGGGGTTTTTCGGGTTTTTCGCCCATGCGGGATTCCTTCGTGCCCTCAGGGAACTGGGGATTGAGGTCTCAGGTTACGCAGGCGCCAGTTCAGGGGCCATTGTCGCCGCCATGGCCGCTAGCGGCATGGGTGACGAAGCCATACGGGGGGTGCTCTTCCGCCTCAAGAAGTCGGATTTCTGGGATCCCGATCCCCCCCGCGTGCTGATCAGGGAGGTCCTCCGCTGTTTCAGGGGATACTCGGGGTACCTGAAAGGCGTGGGGTTCGCAAGACTGCTCGATCGGATTCCCCTGAGGCGGATCGAGGATTCTCCTGTTCCTCTCGTGGTGGCGGCCACGAACCTCACCCGGCGGCGTCAGGAACTCTTCACAAAGGGGGACCTTGGCAGGGCGCTTCAGGCTTCCGGCGCTGTGCCCATGCTCTTCAAGCCTGTTGAGATCGGCGGGTCCCTGTATGTGGACGGGGGTGTTGTCAACAAGGCGCCCCTCGTGGGTCTTGCCGATCTCCTGAAGCCGGAGAAGATCATCGTCCACCTCATTCCATCGGCAGATATGGCGGGGGAGGGGAGAGGGTTTCTGAACAGACCCTTGACGCCGTGGCATATCCAGCATCTCACATTCAGTATCTGTCGGTACGAGGCCTACAAGAGGGAGCAGATCCTGCTGAGGGAAAGGGGCGTGCAACTCCTGGAGGTGGTCGCAGATCCCCCTCCTGTTGGGCCGGGCAGCCTGACAAAAGGGCCGCTGGCCTATGACAAGGTCTACCAGAGAACCCTGGAGATTCTCAGACGGAGTTAGGAATCTCAGGTTCCAATGGGGGAAAAACCAGAACCCCCATCCTGCCTGTGGAAAGAAGGCCCGAATCCTCCCTCTGAAAAAGCCCAGCCCTTTCCCCTCCTGGTGTCGTCTCCCAGAAACAGTTGCGGCCTGTACGACCACCCCCCCAAGGCCCTCTCGGCGCTGGCGTTCATTGATGATGAGGGCCGTGGGGGGGTGGTCTCTCAGGACCGCAACTGATCTTTATGCGTTGCCGGTAACCGCCCCGTAATATCGAAATTTTTACGGTTGCAGGGACAGGGCTGTAGCCCGTTTCGGGAGTCGCGGCCCGGGGCTGCTTGTGGAAAACGCAGAACCGGGTCCCGTCTTAGAGGCGTAGGAGAAATAGTTGCGGCCTGTACGACCACCCCCCAAGGCCCTCTCGG
>JAFGPH010000469.1 GCA_016926135.1 Deltaproteobacteria bacterium | reverse complement strand
TCTGAAGAGATGAACGCCCAGTCCCGGCAGATGCGCAGCATTGTCGATGAACTGGCCACGGTGGTGAACGGGGGGGACCGCCACCGTGCACAGGTCGATCCGGAAGGATCCGGGAAGGGCATGGGTCGCGGTTACGGGCATAAGGAAGCGAGGAAGACGCCCCAACCAGAAGTTGCCGCCGTCACCAAGCCCGTACCTTTTCGAGGCCGGGAGGTAAACCCCAAAGACGTCATTCCCATGGATGAGCAGGACTTCCAGAACTTCTGAGTGTGTTGTGCATCTCAACGCCTGATTCGGAATGCCGGATGCCTGATCCGGCTCCGCCGGGCCAGGCATCAAAATCCAGGTAGGCCATCCATATCAGGGCGGGCACCTGCCTGCCCTGGCTTTGCGGCGGAAACTGCGCCAAAGCCGACAGGTACCCGCCTGACATCACCGTTCCTCGTGCCGTGCACCGTGTGCCATCCGCCGCCATCCTATTCGTTCTTCCACACGGGCTTTCTCTTTTCCAGAAAGGCCTTCAGCCCCTCCTGCGCATCATGGCTCTTCATCAACCCATTCAGATAGATATCTTCGATGATCTGAAGCGACGGCTCCAAGTCGTCCATCAGGCCCTTGTTCACGGCCTTCTTGGTCAGCCGCAGAACCTCCGCACTGAGCCCCAGGTACGGTTTCACGAAATCCTCCGTCGCCTTTTCCAGCTCATCGTCCTTGACCACCTTGTTCACCATGCCCATCTGAAGGGCCTCTGCCGCAGAGACGATTCTGCCTGACAGGATGAGGTCCATGGCCGCCTTTCGGCCGATCATCCTTGGCAGGGCCTGGGCTGCGATGGGCGGGAAGACACCCACCAGGATCTCCGGTTGACCGAACTTGGCGCTCTCGGTTGCAATGACCAGGTCCGCGAAAATGGCCACCTCGCAGGCCCCTCCAAGGCACGAGCCGTAGACCGAAGCCACCGTCACAGCACCGAGTTTGTCCATGAGGCGAAACATCCTGTGGAAGCTCGCGATCATTTTCGGGGCCAAATCCCCCGTGTGTTCTCCCACGTCCACCCCCGCGGAAAAACACTTGCCTTTTGCCCTGAACAGCGCCACCTTCAGATCCTTCTGCTTCTCCCAGGAGCCCAGGACCTCGTTGATCTCTTCCATCATAGCAATGTTCAACACATTGACCGGAGGCCGGTTGAAGGTGATGGTACCGAGCCCGGCCGTCACATCCACTTCGATATGCTGGAAACCCATAATCCACCGCTCCTTTCTTCTTCAAAAAAAGCAGGCGCGCCTGCCTTGAGGACCACGCCTGCCACATCCATGATTGCGCTCATAAGAGAGCGGTTACTTCTGCGGTTTTCCGAGAACGTCGGCGTACATCTCGTAATCCCAGGTCTTGCAGGCCGCAATGTTCTGGCGGAACTTCAGGAAGTCGATGACATCCTGGCCGGTGATCTTCTTGGTGTTAAAGGCACCGAAGCCCAGGAAGGCCTCCCCGCTCATATTGGCTGCCAGCCAGTGCCTGTGGGCATTCTTCATGGTATCCCAGAAGAACTTCTTCTTCTGGCGGACGCTGTCAATGGATTCAATGAGGCAGGCGGGGAACAAGTTGGCGAAGGTCCAGGTGATCTTGTCCACCTCTTTGTCCAGCAGCTCGAAGTCGGCCTTGTCCTGGTGCTCCTTCAGAATGGCCCGGCCTTCTTTGAATTCCTCGCCGGTCTTGTACTCGCCGTAGACGATCTCGCCGTCCCTCACGTACTGATCGGTGATGATCGTGGGGTTGCGCACCCACTTGCCGTCGATCTTGAGGACCGGAACGACCTTGCTGATGAGGTTCTTGGCCTTCATCTTGTAGGCCGACCACATCTCGCAGGAGACGCAGTTCCACATGGCGTCTTCCGCACTCAGGTACCAGGGCAGAAAGTCCGAGGCCCCGCCAACCGGCGCCGAACCGTGTCGCGGCCCAGCCTGTCCGAAAATGGCCAGGTCCGATGCCAGGGCTATGTCGCAGGCCATCCCGATCTCCTGGCCGCCGGCCACCCTCATGCCGTTCACCCGACAGATGACCGGTTTCTTGCACGCCAGAATGGAGTCAACCATGTGGTTGAAGAGCTCCATGTACTGGCCATACTCGTCGCACCGCATGCTGTAATACTCGCTGTACTCCTTGGTGTTCCCGCCGGTGCAGAAGGCATAGGGGCCGGTGCCGGTAAATACCACGGCCACGACGCTCCGGTCCAGAGAGGCGTTCTCGAAGCCGGCGATGACGCCCTTGACCATGTCCGTGGTGTAAGAGTTATACTGTTTGGGATTGTTCAAACGGACCCATGCCACGTAGAGACCCTCAACGTCCTTTCCCGTCTTGGGATCCTTCAGTGGCCGCTTCTCATAAACCGTGCAGGGGGCCTCGGTTCCCCAGTTGGGTTTCTCGTGAAGCAAATGGTTCTTCGATCCATCTTCCCTTGGCATCCATTCCAATGCACCTTTTAAAGCCATAATCATACCCTCCTTATTGTCATTTTCCTTCTGTTGGTTGGATAAAGGTTTCTGCCTGGCCTAGAAATCGGGCGTAAGCACGATCCTCTTCATCGGCGGGGTCTTGTGTGCCTCCGCAAACGTTTCCGCGATGGTGCTCATCGGTCTCGTCACGACGAATTCCTCCATATTGATCCTGCCGCTCAAAACCATGTCCAGAACGATCGGATAGTACTCGGGCAGGCATCCCCATGTACCGATAATTTCCGCATCAAAAGCCATGAGGCGGCCGATGGCGTATTCCGTCCTGGCCATGCTGAAACCGACCACGATGAGTTTCCCTGTGAAGCTGAGCAAGGTGAGGGCGATCTCCTGGCCGGGCTTGGCACCGGTGACCTCAAAAATCTTCCACCCGGTGCCCGGCAACCCTTTCTCTTTGCACAGGCCCCTGAACTCCTTGGATACGGCACCGGCATCCTTGTCCGTGGAGTTGATGACGAAATCCGCGCCAAACTTGAGCGCCCTCTCCAGTTTCTCCTTGTTTCTCGCAATCCCGATCACCGTCTTGGCCCCCAGGGCCTTGGCCATCTGGCCCACATACTGTCCGACTCCGCCCGTAATGCCCACCACGATCACGTTGTCCCCGGGCTGCAGATTCGCACGCTTTGCAGCCTGGTAGGGGGTCGTGGCCGCGTCCGCCACCACCGCCAAGTGGGACAGGGGAATGCTGCCCCGGCCTTTGACCTCGCAGAGGTCAATGCTGGGCACCGGGATGTGACTGGAAAAACCGCCGTAGAGCCCCAGGCTGTTCCCGGGCATCTTCTGGTCAAGACATCGGTTGCCCCTGCCCGTTTTGCAGAGAATACACTTGCGGCAGGGCATGACGGCGGGAATGATCACTTCCTTGCCGATCCACGCCGGATCGCCCGCCACAACGGTTCCCGAAATCTCATGGCCCAGGGTGAGCGGGGGCTTCGAAACAGTGGGCACGCCGTCATAGAAATACCCCAGATCCGTGTGGCACACGCCGCATCCTGCCACTTCCACCAGGACTTCGCCAGGCTGCAGGTCCGGCACGGGGATTTCCTTTTTTTCCAGTTTGCCTGGTGTCGTCTCCTTCGTCTCCTTGTTGAACGATGTGGGCTGAACCATTTGCCACGTCATAATCTTGTCAGGCACTGCTCCCATCTTAAACCTCCTTGTCCATTGAAGTTGATGTTGTCCCTGCAACCCCGCATCTCCTCTCTCCATTCCCGAAGCAAAAGAGTCGCAGATATCCGCGGATGACCTTAAATCATTCCATATCCCCCATCCACGCACAGGAGTTGACCTGTGATATAATTGGCCTCGTCCGATCCGAGAAAGACGAAGGCGGGGGCGATGTCCTCGGCCTCGGCAAAGCGCTTGAGCAGGATCCTGTTCATGTAAACCTCTCTGAGCTTCTCGTCGCTCCTGATCTTCTCAGTCATATCGGTGGCCACAATCCCCAGAGAAATGACGTTCGCGCAGATGTTGTATCGGGCCAGTTCCCGAGCCATGGACTTGGTCATGCTGATGACACCGCCCTTGGCCGCGCTGTAGTTGATCTGCCCGACCGTCCCCACGATGCCTGCCACCGAGGTCACATTGATGATCTTTCCGCTCTTCTGCTCCTTCATGATGTTGGCCGCCGCCTGTGCACAGAGGAAAGCCCCCTTCATATGGAGATCCACGACCTGGTCCCATTCCTCTTCCGTCATCTTGAGCATCATGGCGGGCCGGGTAAAACCCGCGTTGTTGACCAGGATGTCGATCCGTCCGAATTCGTCCGTGGTCGCCTTGACCAGTTTGTCCACATCGGCCTTGGACGCCACATCCGCCTTGACGGCAATGGCAGCGCTCCCCAGATTCTTGATGTTTTCCACCACTTCAAGGGCGGCCTTTTCGTTGGAGGTATAGTTCACAACGACCTTCGCCCCCTCCTTGGCATATCCGATGGCGATCGCCCGCCCTACCCCGCGGCTGCTTCCCGTCACCAAAGCGACTTTGTCCTTGATTTTCATTGGATCCACCTTTTTCTGTAATTGAAATGGGTTGCCGATATGTGACCCTGTCATTGAAGTGGTTACATTATAGTCACATTATAGTTATTTTGTATTTTTAGAAGATGCGGGATTCCATGTCAAGTGAAATCGAAGGGTAGGCCTGTTTGCCCCGTTGAGGGGGCCTTTGGGATTCCCACAGGCCCCTACCCCTGCCCGCCGCATGAACTGGGTTGCATTATCCCAGGTTTTTGTTATTATCCGAAGGGCTTAGAAAGAATCCGGCGAGGGTTTTCCTGAAGGAGCAACGTTCTTCCCCGGGCGATCGTCATGCTTGAAGGTATCCGAGACCTTTACAGCCTTCTCAAGAAGGAGAGATTCTTCAAGATTCTTGGAGTCACCGGGATCATCATCCTCTACGGAGCCTTGGCCATCTTCTTTGCAGACCGCTACTACGTGACGAAAGGAGCGGCAGGTATCTTTGATGCCGTTTACTGGGCCGTAGTCACCATTGCCACAGTGGGATACGGAGACATTGTTCCCGTCTCCAAGCTCGGGAAGGTCTTTGCCATGACGATCATCTTGAGTGGCGCCGGGGTGTTGTCCCTGGTGACCGCCACGATTGCCTCGATCTTTGTTGAAAGACGAATCAGGGAGGGAAAGGGATTGGAGACCTTCAAGGAAAAGGATCACGTCATCATCTGCGGCTGGAACGAGAATGGGGAAAAGATCATCGAAAGCCTCCTCGTCCAGTTCGCTGGAAATCCCCCCAAGATTGTCCTCGTCAATGAACTGGAGAGGGACGAGGTGCAGTCCGTCCAGTACAAGTATAAGGAATACGGCCTCTTTTTTGTGAGGGGAAATTTTGTAAAAGAGGATGTCCTGGCCAGGGCCAATCTGGTGAGGGCAAGGGCCGCCATCGTGTTGGCCGACACCTCCGGCGGCCACAGCATCGAGAACGCGGATGAGCGGACCATCTTCGGGACCATGGCCATCAAATCCATGGCGTCCAAGGTCAGAACATGTGCCGAGCTTACGCGGCCCGAGAGCAAGGAGCACCTCATCCGGGCCAATGTGGACGAGGTGGTCATTCGAGGAGAAACCGCCGGTTTTCTGCTGGCATCCGCAGCCGTCGCCCCCGGCGTGGCGGATTCTCTCAGGGTGCTCATCAGCAACAAGGATGAAAACAAACTGTGGCGCGTGAAGATTCCATCGAAATTTGGAGAAAAAACTTTCGGAGAACTCTCCGCCCATCTGCGAAACAGGTACGGGGCGCTTGCGCTTGCCGTTGTCAGGGAAAAGGAGAGGGTCAAACTGGAGGACATCCTCTCTCACGATTCCACCTTCATCGACGACTTCATCAAGAGAAAATTTGAGGAATCGGGAAAGGACTTCTTTGGGGGAAAGAGAGACACATCCGTGGTGGTCAACCCGCCCGATGATTTTATGCTGGGAACGAATGACTGGCTGGTCGTTCTCTCCAAGGAAAGGCCTGCAGAGGCAGGGTTCATGGACAGATTGGTCGGAGGGACTGCTTAGAAATCATGCTCGAAATCGGGGAAGCACTTCAAAAATCGCCTCTCTTCAAGGGACTCGCGGATGAAGACATTGCCGATGTCCTCAACATTGTCAGGGAAAGGCGATTTCATAAGGACGATGTGATCATGCACGAGGGGGATGAGGGCGACACCATGTATATGATCCTTGAAGGGGAGTTGGGTGTCTCCAAGTCTCTCACCATGAAGTTCGGCGAGGATGACTACAGAAAAACGGAAAAGGTCCTGAATCGCCTGACGGCCAGCGAGCACGCCTTCTTCGGCGAAATGGCCTTGATCGCAGAGGACAAGCGTTCCGCCTCGATCATGGCCACTTCCGATTGCGTTCTCCTGGAAATCGGCAGGGACGACTTCATCCGTCTCGTCGAGAGCAGACCGGAACTGGGCGTGAGGATCCTCCTGAATCTCTCAGAACTCCTGATCGTACGTCTCCGCCATTCGAACCAGGACATCCTGCGGCTGACGACGGCCCTGTCCATCGCGTTGAGCAAATGAAGAAACTTCTCATAGCCTGTCTGTTGCTGACAGCCCTTCTCCCCGGATGCGCGCGGGAGACATCCTACGTAAGGACGACGCCACCCCCCCACGAGAAGGGCCTGGTCCTGCCTCAAGACAAGGGGCGGGAAGCCCCCAAGCCTTACGACGTGAACGGCAACCGGTACTATCCCCTCCCCGATGCGGAAGGCTTTGTGGAATCCGGCAAGGCATCATGGTATGGACCGGATTTCCATGGCAGACCCACCTCGAGCGGCGAGATATTCGATATGCACAAGAAGACGGCAGCCCACAAAACCCTGCCTCTCTCTACGGTCGTGAAGGTCACCAATCTCTCAAACGGGAAATACACTGTCGTGCCGATCAACGACAGGGGGCCCTTTGTCAAAGGAAGAATCATTGATCTCTCCTATGCGGCGGCAAGGGAGATCGATCTCGTGGGAGCCGGGGTAGCCGATGTGAGGGTGGTGGCTCTTGGGAAGGAGATCGGGAGGCTCCAGGAAAAGGAGGGGCTCCGGCCCGTCTTGGAATCACAGGATTTCCGCACGGGCGAGTTCACCGTGCAGGTGGGCGCCTTCGAAAACAAAACCAATGCCCTGCTGCTTGCCGAGCGACTGAGGATTCTCTACAAGGATGTAAACATAACCGTCTATGTGGACACAAGGAACAAGACGTTCTACAGGGTCCAAGTCTCCAGATCAAAGACCTTGGATGAGGCGGGGGTGGTGGAACGGCGATTGGAAGCCCTGGGTTTCGCGGACGCCTTCATCGTCAGGATGTAGGCCCCTCTTTGATTCTCTTTCTCAGGACCCCTGAAGTCCTGAAGATGACGACTTTCCTCGCTCTCAAATGGATGTCTTCCGTGGTCTGGGGGTTTCTCCCCCTCCGGGGCGCCTTCCGCTTCACCAGGAATTTCCCGAAACCACTGACGAGGATGTCCTCCCCTTTTTCTAGGGTCTGCTTGAGTATTTCGAAGAGGCTTTCCACCGCCCCGCGCGACTGGGCCTTGCTCAACCCGCCCCGCGCGTAAACGTCCTCGATGATCCTTTCCTTGGTGAGAGACATTCCCCGATCCTCCCCGTCCCTGCCTGGGGTCCCATGAATTGGGCACCCACTATGGTTTACCGGCCAAGGGCTGTCAAGCCCTTTCTCAATATCCGTATTTCTCTTTCATTCTTGCACAAACCATGGGAGGGACGAGCCCGCTTACATCCCCGCCGTGGCTCGCTGCCTCCTTGATGATGGTGGAACTCGTGTAGAACCACTTGTAATCGGTCATCAGGAAGACCGATTGAACCTCTCGGTTCAACTTCCGATTCATGAGAGCCATCTGGAACTCATACTCGAAATCGGACAAGGCCCGCAGCCCCCGGAGAATAACGTTGGTCTTCATGTGGATGACGTAATCCACGAGCAGGCCGTCAAAGGAATCCACCTCTATATTGTGCATCCCCCGCAAGACCTGCCGGATCATCACCAGCCTCTCTTCCAGGGTGAAAAGCGGGATCTTGTTGGGGTTATTCAGAATAGCAATGATGACCCTGTCGAATATCTTCAAGGCCCTTGTGAGAATGCTGAGGTGTCCGTTGGTAATAGGATCAAAGGTTCCAGGGTAGACCGCTGTTTTATCACTCATAGCTCCATTCCGTCCCGGGTATAGATGCAGATTTTGGTGTCACCGTAGATTTTGGTCTTGACGAGGATCAGGTTTCCCGGACCCATGGGTAGTTCATCCTCCTTCGATGCCTCTACCACCACGGTAGCCGGGGATTCAAGGATATCTCCGTTGCCCAGACCATCGAGAACACGAGGAAGAAAACCTCTTCGGTAGGGAGGATCGGCGAAAACCAGATGGACTCCCCCCTTCATCAGCGCAGATCTCCCCGGAAGGCCTTTCGTGAGATCCTTCTCCAGTACCCGTCCGAGCCCCCCGTACCCGCACAACACCAGATTTCTCGCGATGAGCCGGATGGATTCGCGCGAATGGTCCACAAAGACAACCCCTTGGGCCCCTCTGCTGAGCGCCTCAATTCCCAAAATACCTGTTCCCGCAAAGAGGTCCAGAACTTTGACCCCCCTCAGATCCTGGCCGAGGAGACTGAATATGGCCTCCCTCACCCTGTCTGAGGTAGGCCGTATGCGGCTACCCTTGAAGTGCGCCAGATGGCGGCCTCTCAGTTCTCCACCCGTAATTCTCACTGTTCCGTGTTCTTGAGGTCAGGGATCACCGGGCGGGATGTCTCGATGGACTGTCCTGAAACCTCCTGTTCGTCACGCGTCTTCGCGGAACGTCTCGAATACAACCGGTACACTCCGGTCACGGGCCCGGACAGGACGTAACCGGACATGATCACCAGAAGCATGATCTTCGGCTTGTAGGCAATGACCATGCACATGAGAATAACGGACACCAGGACATGGAAGGGCTTCTGATTTCGGATATCCAGTTTCTTGAAGCTGGAATACCCGACGGTGCTGACCATCAGGAAGGACAACCCGTAGATCATCCCTACGATCAGCAAAGGCATGTCCTCCGGGACACCGCCCATATCCTCCGCGAACAGGATCAGGGAGGCGATGAAACAGGCGGCCGACGGAATGGGCAGTCCCTTGAAATGACTGGGATCCTGGGTATTCTTCTGGACATTGAAGCGGGCAAGGCGCAAAGCCCCGCAGATGACATACATGAATGCCGCCAACCATCCCAGTCGTCCGAAGGGCTTCATAGCCCACTGGAAGGCCAGAATACCTGGCGCGACGCCGAAGGCAATCAGGTCGGAAAGGGAGTCGAATTCCACCCCGAAATGACTGGTTGATCGGGTCAGACGGGCGATCCTGCCATCCAGGCCATCAAAGACGGCGGAGATGATGATGGCCGTGGCGGCAGCCTCATATCTGCCCTGGATCGACGCGATGATCGCGTAAAAACCGCCGAAAAGGCTTGCCGACGTAAAAAGATTGGGGAGGATGTAAATCCCCTTCCTGTCCTTTTGTCTGAATCTCCTTTTTCGCTTTGTCTTCATGGCAAATACCCCAGTATGGTTTCCCCACCCTTCACCTTCTGTGCCTTCCCGACTACGATACGGGTATTTCGGGGTAGGTAAATGTCAACCCTGGAACCGAACCGAATCAGGCCGAATCTCTGCCCTGCTGTCACATCGTCCCCTTCCCGGACCCAGCAGGCAATGCGCCGCGCTATGAGTCCTGCGATCTGAACGAACACGATATGAGCACCTCCACCAGTTTGCAGGGTGATCCTGTTGTTCTCGTTCTGCTCCGATGCCTTGTCAAGATTGGCGGAAACGAACCGTCCGGGTTGGTAGGTGATGTCTGAAATCCTTCCTCTTGCTGGAATGCGGTTGACATGAACATTGAACAGAGACATGAAAACACTTACCTTCACGGCAGACTCGCCCAGGAGATTGTCTTTTCCGTCCAAGACCTGGATATCCACGACCCTGCCGTCCGCAGGGGCAAGCACGGTCCTCTCGGTGACCTCCTGCAGTCGGTCGGGATCCCTGAAAAAATAGACCGTGAAAACGGTCAGGACACCCGCGACAAGAAACGGCGCCGCCATATCAAGCAGAAAGAACACGGCAGTGAGGGCCACACCCAGGCCGATGAAGGGCAGCCCCTCTCTGGCCACGGGAAGGCTATTGTGTACCCTCTTGCCGATCTTCTCTTCTGCAGCACCCACCTAAAACCGTCCGTGCTCCCTGCCCCAGAGGGATAGGAAAAGACCCCTGCCGTTCATCCCTCGAACTACCCGTTCCCTGCGATTCACAACCGGTCATCTTCGATGATAACGGCCTCATCCATGCGAAACCGCACCGAACACGAGAGATTATAACTCCCTGTTCCGCCGTGTCAATCCATTTAGCCCTTGGACCCCTTTCACGAGGAGGGACGAAACGGCTCGGGCCTGATGTCGGGAGGTCTCAAGTAGGTGGGCACGAGGGATTCCATGTCGTCCCAGCGACCCTCGTGAAAACGCTGGAGGGCAAGGGCTCCCACCGCCGAGGCTTTGGGATTCCAGAAAAAGCCCGGGGCCAACAGCGCCCGATCCCCGAGAACCCGGATGATCGTCCCTGCCTGAGATTCAAAATCGTCACCCACAAAGACGGCCCTTTCCTCCACGAACCGAGAAAGGTCCGTCAGCTGGAGGCAGGTGTCCTCCTTGATTTCCACCGGTCCTCTGCCCTCAACGACATCGAAGAGAGCAGCGAACACCTCGCCCTTTCTTGCCCCGATCACCGAGCACACAGGGTATGCCGTCCAGCTCACCTGCACGGCCATGGCGCGGAGAGTCGGTACTCCGATCAGCGGTACGTCGAGGGCCTGGCACAGGCCCTTGGCCATGGCCAGCCCCACCCTCAAACCAGTGAAGCTTCCCGGCCCCGTTGCCACGGCCACGGCCGCGATTTTCCTCAGGTCCGCATCCGTGCGCGCCAGGAGGTCTTTCAGGGCGGGGAACAGGGGTCGGGAGCCAGTGGGCCCTGAAGAAATAGAATACTCTCCGTTGAGCGCCCCGGAATCCCGCATGAGGGCGACGCTGAACTGGACCGAGGAGGTATTGACGGCCAGGATCATCCGGCCCTCATTGAAAAAACCTTTCGAAAAGCTTTGAGACAGCCTCAATCCTGGACAGGTCGTTGATGGTGACAACGACGATCAGGACGGCCAACAGGAAGAGCCCCACTTTCTGGGCCACATCCCGCTTCTTGAGGCTGATGGGCTTGCCCACAATCAGTTCAACCAGTAGAAAAATGATCAGGCCCCCGTCCAGAATGGGCACAGGCAGGAGATTGAGTACACCGAGATTGATGCTGATGATGGCCAGCAGGGGGATCAGGTAACCGAGACTCTCCTGGGCCACTTGACCGGTAAGCTGGCCTATCATGATGGGTCCCCCCAGGGTCTTGATGGACACAACCCCTTGTAGGAGCTTCACGATGGTCAGGCAGGTAAGCCTGATGATTTCCCATGACTTCACCGACCCCTCTTTCAGGGCATCCCACGGCCCCAGTTCAACCTGGGTGAATTTTCCCGAGGACACAATGCCGATGAGGGCCGACTTGACATCTTCGCCGAAAAGGTTCTTTTCCACCGCTCCCTCAGGGACGACCGTCATGCTTACGAGTTGGTCTGCCCGCCGAACGGTGATAACGAGAGGCTTGCTCACATGGTCCTGCACCTTCCGTTTGATTTCCGGCCATGTTTTTATGGCCTGGCCCTGGATGGAGACGATCACATCCCCCTTCGTCAGGCCTGCCTTCTCGGCGGGGGAGTCCGCCCGCACCTGCCCGACCTCGGTCGTCATCACATAATTTCCGGAGATGAGATAGACACCGCAGAACAGAAACCAGGCCAGCAGGAGATTGAACAACGGCCCGGAGGCCACAATGGCGATTCGTTTCAGCACATGCTGGGTATGGAATGCCCTCCGCGCGAGCTCGGGAGGCAGGGCTTCCGCATCCTCTGCGTCTTCCCCCAGGAGCTTTACGTAACCACCCAGCGGTACGGTGGAAACGAGGTACTCCGTCTCGCCGATCCTCTTCCCGACAAGCTTATATCCGAAACCCAGAGAGAACTTCTCCACTTTCACATGGAAGTACTTGGCCACCAGAAAATGGCCCAGTTCGTGAAAGAAGATCAGAACCCCCAGCACAACAATGAAGGGCAGAAAGTAATATGTCAAGAAAGTCATCCTGTTCCCTCTCCACAGCAAGGTCCCCGATCAGGGATACCTTATGATACAGGAAAAAGCATCATTTTCCTATGCTTTTCATTTCATTCCGATTTTTTCCGACAACTCCACGGCGGTCTTTCTTGCCCATCTGTCCCATTCCAGAACCTGGTCTATGGTCTCGATGGCAGAGGACACATGGACGTTCATAGTTCTCTCAACGAGTTCCGGAATCTGGAGGAAGCCCAGTCTCCGGTTCAGGAAAAGCTCGACGGCCACTTCATTGGCCGCGTTGAGGACAGCCGGCATACTCCCGCCTGTCTCCGCCGCCCGGAAGGCGAGACCGAGACATGGAAATCTTCCCCGATCCGGCTTCATGAAACTGAGGGAACCGATCTCCTCCAGTTTCAGGGGCGGGAGGGAGGTCTCCATATGACGGGGAAAGGCAAGGGCATAGGAAATGGGGGTGGTCATGTCGGGTATTCCCATCTGGGCCAGAAGGGAGCCGTCATTGTATTCGACCATGGAATGAACCACGGACTGGGGATGCACGAGTATGCTGATCTGGTCGATCCTCAGGTCAAAGAGCCACTTGGCCTCAATCACTTCGAGACCTTTGTTCATCAGGGTGGCCGAGTCCACAGTGATCTTCCTTCCCATGTTCCAGGTGGGATGCCTGAGTGCCTCCTCAGGGGTCACCGTGGCCATCCGCTCCAGGGGCATTTCCCGGAAAGGCCCCCCGGACGCTGTGATGATGATCCGCTTGAGATCCTCTCGGGGGTGACCCAGAAGGGACTGCAATA
The DNA here is from genome assembly GCA_016926135.1 of Deltaproteobacteria bacterium. Next base: position 2,341 of record JAFGPH010000469.1, on the reverse strand, counting down.
TGGCACTGTGCTCACTGTCGATGGGCAGAATCGATGCGCCCTTTTCAATCGCTCGAGCCACTACAAGGGGGCCAGCCATGACCATGGTCTCCTTGTTCGCCAGTGCGATCTGTTTCCCTGCCTCGATTCCTGCGTACGTGGGAATCAGTCCGGCGGCCCCGGACATGGCGGAAACCAGGGTATCCACTTCCTCCATAGCGGCCAGGCGCTTGAAACCTTCGGGCCCGTGATAGACGATGGGCCCCTTCCCTTTGAGCCGATCGCTGAGCAGGTCCGCAGCCTCCCTCTCAAGAGTGGCCACGCCGACCGGTCGGAATTGTTCAATCTGCCTGAGAAGGAGGTCCACGTTCCTGCCCGCTGCCAGGCCAACCACTCGGTACCTGTCCGGGTGTGCCTTGATCACCTTGAGGGCATTGAGACCGATGGATCCGGTGGATCCCAGGACCAGGATATTCTTCATCTTACGAGAGGGTCTCCCTGAAGTATTGAATGGTTTTCTCCAGTCCATCCTCCATGCCGATCACGGGCTCCCAACCCAGTCTCTCCCTCGCCAGGCTAATATCGGGCCTTCGTCTCTTCGGATCATCCATGGGGGCCGTATGGAATTCAAGTCTGGACTCAGACTTTGTCAGTCGGAGAATGAGGCGAGCCAGGTCGAGAATGGGTTGTTCATTCGGATTGCCCAGGTTTACGGGTCCGATGAATTCGTCGGGTCCGTTCATCATCCTGATCAACCCCTCGACCATGTCGTCCACAAAACAGAAGGATCTCGTCTGCATCCCGTCCCCGAAGATCGGAATCGGATCGCCTTTGATTGCCCGGACAACAAAGTTGCTCACCACCCTGCCGTCGTCAGGATGCATCCGGGGGCCGTAAGTATTGAAGATGCGAACCACCCTGATGTTCACTCCATTCTGCCGGTGGTAATCAAAGAAGAGGGTTTCCGCACAACGCTTACCCTCGTCATAGCATGCCCTCAGCCCGATGGGGTTCACGTTGCCCCAGTAGGTCTCATCCTGAGGGTGAACCGTTGGGTCGCCGTACACCTCACTCGTGGAGGCCTGCAGGATCTTCGCCTTGACCCGTTTGGCCAGCCCCAGCATATGGATCGTGCCCATCACGTTGGTCTTCGTGGTCTTCACGGGGTTGTACTGGTAGTGAACGGGGGATGCCGGGCACGCCAGATTGTAGATCTGGTCCACCTCCACGAAGATCGGATTCACGATATCGTGGCGAATCACCTCCAGGCGCTTGTTCGCCAGAAGATGGAAGATGTTCCTCTTTTGCCCTGTGAAGTAATTGTCCATGCAGATGACCTCATGGCCTTCCCCCAGCAGTCTCTCACAGAGGTGGGATCCCAGGAAACCGGCCCCGCCTGTAACCAGTATCCTCGCTCTCGTCCATGCACTGGTTGCCATTTTCTCCCCCCCAACTTTCTCGATCTTCCTTCGCCCCGTCTGACACGTGGTCGGCGCCCTGCGCCGGATCAGGACAAGGACCAACTCAGATAAATGTAGACTGCAGGAGCGGCGAAGAGAAGAGCATCTATCCTGTCCAGGATACCTCCATGTCCCGGAAGAATCCCCCCCGAATCCTTCACCCCATGGTTCCGTTTGATCATGGATTCCACAAGATCGCCCATCTGGCCGAATACGGATACGCCGGTCGCGAGCGCCGCCATCCTGAGGTTGAAGGGATGGATCCCGGAAATCTGACACCATGCAAAGGCGGCCGCCATACTCGCCACCCAGCCTCCCACAGCTCCCTCCCAGGTCTTTCCCGGACTCACGGCAGGATGGAGCTTGTGTTTTCCAAGGGTCCGGCCCACGTAGAAGGCTCCTGTATCGCCAGCGAACACAACGACAAGAAGATAGAATATCCAGATGTTTCCTTGCGGGAACCGGTCGATCACGACGAGCATGGACATGGGCAGGGCCACATACACAGGCCCGAGAACGGCCATACCCAACATCTCCGTGGACGGAACCCGAGCCCGGTGATAGGCCATCATGCAGGAAGCCATGGGGATCGCGGCCCAGAGAAAAACGAGCACGGGCAAGAGGAAAAACTCACCTGCCGAAATGGAGACGAAAAGCAGGAAGGTGAGCGCCGCACCCTCCCAACGCAGGAGTCTCGGCAGTTCTCCGGAGGCAAGGCGATAGAATTCGATCAGCCCTTGAGTGGCCGCAAGGAACAGCAGGACATGAAAAAGCCATCTGGGCCCCATGCCGATCACGTAAATCAGGACAGGGGTTGCAATGATACCTGTCAGCCACCTTCTAAGATGCATTTCCGCTCAGCCCTGGCCGGCGATTTGCTCCCCGGTGGCCCCAAATCGCCT
>JAFGPH010000468.1 GCA_016926135.1 Deltaproteobacteria bacterium | reverse complement strand
GTGACCGGTGCCCGGGCCGCGCACCCTGCCGAAAAAAGGACAGCCGCCAGCGCCGAGAGAAGAAGACACCCTGCAGCAGGATTCCAGTCTAGCGACCTCCTATTTCGAATTCTGGATTTCAAGTTTCCAGTTGTCCAGTCTCTGCGGTCCCAATATCAGCGCCCGATGGATTCAAGTCAAAAGGAACGGCAGGCAATCTAACCTTTTCGCATTAGAAATCGTTGTATGGATGATCATCATCCGCGTCATACGTTGCGTCGTAGTACTCGATGACCTGGGCGTCCTCTTCTGCCGCGAAACGGTGGGCGCACCTTGGGTGGATGCTCACACGTTGACCGGCGTGGAGTTCGGCGTCCCATCTCCTACCGGTATCGAGATCCACCAGCTCAACGCGGAGCCTGCCGCTGATGATGTAGAAGCGCTCCACCTTGTTCCGGTGGTAGTGCCCGCCCCGGTAGTAACCGTCGCCCTTCTTGAGGCTGAAGTAGCCCAGATGCCTGAACGAGTCCCCATCCTCGATCAGGGCGAGTTCCCCCCGCTCCTGGATCAGGCGCTTCTGCCGAAGAAATCCCTCTGTCACCGGAAGTTCCTGAACGCTTATCTTGGGGTTCATTGCCCGGATCTCCCTGTCCGTTTCCTTCCGCCTGTTCGCGCCCCAGAGCCCGACCCCTCACGATCCGTCCCCGGGAATTCCCCTCATCCTCTTGACCCGGGCACGGTGGCGCTTGCCCTCCAGTCTGCGTTCCCTGGAAGCCGCAGTGGGCCGTGTCTTTCGACGGGCCTTGGGCCTCCTGGCCGCCGTACGCACCAGCTCCGCGAGACGCTCCCTGGCATCCAGCCGGTTTCGCTCCTGGGTGCGAAAACGCCTTGCGTCGATGACCAGGACCCCGTTCTCGGTCACCCGTCTGCCTCCGAGCCTGATCAGGCGCTCCTTCACGTCCTGCGGCAGGGACGGGGATTGGAGCACGTCAAAGCGGAGCTGCACGGCAGTGGAGACCTTGTTCACGTTCTGGCCCCCCGGCCCGGACGAGCGCACAAAGACCTCTTGAATCTCCCGTTCATCAATGGTGATAGACGGTGTGACCCGGACCACGGACTCTCCCATGTGTCGACTCCCGCGATGGAGGTCATTGTAAAAGAAGGGACCGGGGATGTCCAACAGGAAGGCCGCTTTCCCCACAGCCCGTTCCCGCCCTTTTTAACCCTTCCTTTTTTTCTTTCAAGAGTCCTCCGGGTCCGGTTCGATCCCATAGTATTTCTCGGGAAGCCGCGCTTCCGCGAGGATCCCCAGGTTGGGGACCGGATATCTGAAGACGCCTTTGCTGCGGATGAATTTCAGACCTTCGATGAGATTGTCGATCCGGGAGTAAGGCACCGCAAAGGACATCTCGTGGTCCTGTGCACCCGCAAACACCCTCTCCCCCGGACCGGGGACCATGTAGGTGCACTCGCCCGCCTGGATTACGCCTGCAATCCATGCGGCACAGCCGTAGCGACCGGTGCTCAAGGACTGGATCCCGGTCCCGACCCTGAAGTTGGCCCCCATGACGAGTGTGAGGATCTGGGCGGCGTTTCCGTAGGCGACGACCAGATCGGGGACAAACTCACACCGGGTGATCGGGGACAGCCAAATCTCCCGGTAAATCCCCATGGGCCATCTCGGATACGATGCCTCCATCTTCTTCCCGCATTCAGGATCGTCCTGATAGAAGGCGGCAATGGGTCCTTCCAGGAATCTGTCCGGAGGGATGTGCCCCATGAAGACCCGGGGAAGGGGGCAGGCATGGTCTTCCTTGCCGTAGGCCATGGTCCAGCCGAAGGTCCTCGCCGCGCTCACCCCCTGACAGACGGCCAACCGGTGACCGAGGTTTTTTACGGGATACCTGGTTTTCTGCGGTGGGGTCTCCCCTTCTTTGGCCAGCTTGATCCCCACTGGGGTCGTCAACAGACGACAGTGTTCCTGGATCACCTCACCGAGCTTTCCTATGCGCTCATCCACGGCACTCCTCCTTTCATTGATCCAAGGTTAATCCATCATCCGGCACGTTACCGAAGAACACCATGGTCGCAGGCTGCTGAAAGGCGTCCAGATCCAAGGCCCCCGAGATCCCGAGGAGTGAGACGTACGTGCCAGTACGTCGCAACAACGAGGGATGAGGGAAACGTGGGAGATGGGCGTCTTTCAGCAGCCTGCGCCTACATGAAGACGTTCGGACGCCCTCCTGCCCACTCCCGCACAGTCGCGGGAAGCCAATCCTCCAGGCCCCGTGCCATATAAAACCTGGGCAAGAGAAGACTCTCTCCCGGGCCGATGATCCCTTCGCGAAGGGCGGTGGCTGCCAGGGCGGTGTAAGGGTAGATCCGGATTCCCAGGGTCACCTTGATCGCCTCCAGATTCAGGGAATCCACGAACGCGAAGCTCTCCTCCACGCTCTCCCTGGTCTCACCGGGACCCCCGAGAAGGAGAAAGCCCATCCGCCGTATGCCCTCTCCACCCAGCATCTCGGAAGCCAGGCGGACCTCCTCCCTGCCAAAACGCTTGTTCATGGAACGGAGCATCCTGTCCGACCCGCTTTCGAACCCCAGGCTCACCTCGGAGCACCCGGCCTTTCGCATGGACTTGACCAGTCCCGGCGAAAGACTGCCCGGGTAGACGATCGTCCGCCAGAGGAGGCCCAGACGCCTCTCTTCAAGGGCCAGGCAGAACGCCCGCGCATAGGAAGGGGGGAGATTGAAGGTGTTGTCCACGAAATGGAACCGGGTGTACCCGGCGTGCGCGTAACGGGCCAGGGTGTCCACCACGCCGGAGACGCTTCGCTTCCGGATTGTTTTGCCCTCGATCGTTCCCGTGGAGCAGTAGCTGCATTTCATGGGGCAGCCCCGCCTGGTCTGGAAAGGAACCCATGTTTCCGACGGCCGGGCCCCCGACGTTGTCCAACGCCGGGGCTCCGGCATGGGCAAATCATCCAGGCATTTCTCGAAGCGCCTCTCTCCCACCTGCCCCCGGCCTGCCACATAGAGTCCGGGAACCCCTGAGAGACCGGCCCCCTCCTCCATGCAGGAGAGCAGGATGGGAAAGGCCCGCTCTCCCTCACCCTGGATGCCCAGGTCCGCACCAAGGTAGGCCAGCACGCCCTCCGGGAAGATGCTGTAGCCCGACCCGCCCAGAACAATCGGGGCACTGGAAGACTCCCGGCACCAGGAAACGACATCCCTCACCTGGTCCACCAGGAACCGGGGGGCCGTCATGGATTGATCGTCGATGTTTCTCACCGAGATGCCGATGACGGCCGGTTTCAGGGATCCCAGCGCCTCCCTGACGGCAACGGCAGGATCGTCCGCCTCCATCAGGTCGAGCATCCGGACCTCATGCCCTTCCCGTTCCGCGGCGGCAGCCACGCTACCCAGTCCAATGGGAAGAACGGGCATGTTGATCGTTTCCGTGTTCGCAGAGATGAGAAGGACTCTCATGGCCTTCTTGGTGCTAACGCAGGTCATCCTCTGGTGTACGAATCTCCCCGATACGGCCCTGTGCTTGATGGATATCCCGGCCTGGTGCACTGTGCTGTGGCGGCCGGAAACGAGGGGGTGCCACCACTCCAGGTCCCTGCCCTCGGCCACGCGGCGGTATGCGCAGGAGCGGGGCAGCCAGGGCATCTCTCCCACGTTTTCCGGGGTGAGTGTCACACAGAAGGGATTCACCTCCGTGCGAACGGCGTGGACGGTGCATCGGCAGGTGGCCATGTCCAGATACTCGCAGGCGACCGATATGACCCGGATTTTTCCCGTGTCTTCGTCTTCCACTTTTTCCAGACAGCAGCGGGCACAGCCGTCGCAAAGGGCCTCCCACTCCTCACGGGTCATCTCATGGAGGCCTTTGCCTCTCCAGAATGGACCGCGGTCCACCATACCCCGCCTACAGGATTCCTCTTGTTTCCCTCATTGCGTCTCGTAGCACTCCACGATTTCCCCGAAATACAGGGTGTGGTAGTCCTTTGCCGGGTACAGTCCCTGATACCCCTTGTCCAGGTACTTGGGATCCATGGCCGACTTGAATACGATCCTGCACTCAAAAAAGAGCCCCGGCGTTTCGATGACGGGAGAATGAACCTGCCGGGCCGCTGCAAGCTTGAGATGGCATGCCTCGTATTTGTCCACATCGCGGCCTGATTTCGTGCCGCAGAACATCAGGGCGTCCTGCATATCCCCTGAGGGAAAGGTGAGGGTGAAGTCTGTCGCGCTTTCAATGATGCCAAACGTGTGGCGGCTGTTTCGAACCGCAACCATGAATATGGGCCCTTGCCAGACATAACCGATGAGCCCCCAGCCTATGGTCATGGTGTTCAGATGCCCACCGGCCTTTACAGTCAGAAAGGCCCCTTTGGAAATTTGGGCCATGACCCTTTCTGCGACCGCCAAGTAGTCTACCTTCTTCATGATCCTCCCCCATTCGTGTAAATGCCTTCTCGGGAAGCCACCGAATTCCCTAGTGTCGTGTCCCAGAAACACCTCAGCATATTCTAAGGCCACCTATGGAACCGTCCGCCACCAAAGGGCCGCCCTGGGGGTGGTCTCTCAGGACCGCAACTGATCTTTATCCGGTGCCGATTACCGCCCCGCAATATCGAAATTTTTACCGTTGCAGGGACAGGACTGTACCCCGTTTCAGGTATCGCAACCTGGGGCTGCTTGTGGAAAATGCAGAATCTGGGTCACGTCTTATACGCATCGGAGAAATAGTTGCGGCCTGGACGACCACCCCCAGCGCGGCCCCTCGATCACCTGGAATTTGCACAGGTATTTCTGGGACACGACACTGGAACCGAGGACGGCCCCAGAGACACCCCAACCCATCCTTGATACGCAGAGTACAGGCCTCGCTCAAAGGGGTTTTTGTAGCTCAATCCTCATGGATCCACCATATCATCACGCTGCCTCCTTTCAACCATATCCCATCCTTTTCCCCTTAAGCAAAGGGAATCCTGTGCCGATTTAATGGGTGGCCGCTGAGGCCGGGTTCTCGTTAGGCTATTCTTGGAGGTCTTCACATGAACGCATTCCTGCAATTTTTATCCGAGCCTTTCAACTGGGTGCTCCTTTCCACGGTTCTTCTCACCTTTGTGGTAGAGCACTTGAGACCGAACCGCAGAACAGAAACCGTGATGATCCGGCCAGGGTCTCTTCGGACTTCGACAGGCATGAGGGGCAAATAGGACCCATCTTTTCCGAACTGTAAAAAGGGCTGTCGACAGGAGACCCCTGCAATCCCATGTGATCGGTGTCAATGCGTGACAGGGATTTATCTATTTCCTCATCGTTCGCTAACAACCTGCTGGTAACTTCGATCCATGCAAATGGCCTGTTTCTTGCAGTAAATTTCCTCAAGAAAGGCGGTGATGCTGGATGGGACGCAAATGTATCATGTGCGGGCAGCTGTTCGGCTGTATTCGAGGAAAGATCCGTTACCTTTGCGAGGATTGCCGGCTCGCGGACGGGTGTGGTATCCGGAATCATTTCAGTACCACCCGGCTGACCTATGAGATCTGCGACCTCTGCCTCAAGGGAGGGGAGCTTCCGGAAAGGCCCTTATCCGGTAATCTGAAGCCCCTCATGAGACGAAGAGAGGACGGTCTTGCCACCCACTGGAGCTGAAAAATGAATGGGGTCATCCCCTTCCGGGAATGGCCCCACAGGTCATAGGGTGTTCCATTTCAGTGGACTTCGATCTTCTTCGTATTGGACTCTTCTTTTCGAGGCAACACCACCGTCAAAACCCCGTCCTTGTACGTGGCATCGACCTTGCCCTCTTCGATTTCACCGGGCAGCCTGAAACTCCTGGTAAAAGAGCCTGACCGGGTCTCCTTCACGTAGTAATCGGCCTCTTTCTCCTCGGTAGTGGATTCCTTTTTGCCGCTGAGAGTCACAGTCCCGTTATGCACGGTCACCGAAATGTCTTCCTTGTTAATACCGGGAAGTTCCGCCGTGAGGTGAAAACTTCCGTCCTTCTCAGAGAGGTTGACCGTCGGGGTCCACTCTGCGTCCAAGTCTCTCCGCCATTCCGGCCAGAGCCTGTCGAAGAACACATCGCCGAGCGATTCCTCCCCAAAAGGCGTCATCCACAACGGTCTCCTTATTGCTCTCGTAATTGCGTTTGTCATGTTTGACACCTCCTTTCCATTTAACATTCGGGCACTTGACCCTAAATCATATGTCCTTGATGGGAATATAATCCAGCCCTTCGCGCTGTCAAGGGTCTGTGAAAAAAATATCTCATCTTTGCGCTCTTTGCGGACGCTACGAGAGACGAGGCTGCTCTCCCGGCCTGGCAGACAGGCTTAACCGCACTTGGTGAACCCGCAGAAGTGGCAGGTCATGCACCCCTCTTCAAAGCTGATCTTCTGCCCGCATTCAGGGCAGGTCTCTCCCAAAAGGCTGTTCTCGTACTTCTTGAGGCCGCCGACCTTCTTCTCTTTCATGTACCTCTTTTCCAGGACGCGGCTGATGCCATCAGGGATGGACAGAATCAGGCCGTCTTTCTGGAACACGGGATGCTCCCCGCAGATCCCTCTCAACTGTTCCACGATCTTGTCCACGGGCACGCCCGATCGGAGGGCGAGTGAGACGAGACGGCCGATCGCCTCGGTCTTGGCGGTAGTGGACTTTCCGGATTTGCCGATGGTTGCAAAAACCTCAAAGGGTTTACCCTCAAACTCGGTCACTGTGACGTAGAGATTGCCCATCCCGGTCAGCACCTTGGTCGTAAAGCCTTCCAGGGTCTCCGGCCGGTCCCTTACGTCGATCATCTCGGCCTGCCCTTCCTTGACCCTCTCCTCAAATCTCAGGACCTGGTTCTCCTTGCTCCCGTCCCTGTAGATGGTCACCCCCTTGCATCCCAGCTCATAGGCCAGGTTATACACCTTCAGCACGTCCTCCACAGTTGCGTCCCGGGAGAGGTTCACGGTCTTGGAGACCGCGTTGTCCGTGCACTTCTGAAATGCGGCCTGCATGCGCACATGCCATTCCGGTGTCACGTCGTGGGCCGTTACGAAGACCTCCCTGACATCGGCGGGGATCTCCTGGATATCATGGATGCTTCCCCTGCCGGCAACGATGTCCATGAGGTCCCGGCTGTAGAAGCCCCTCTCCTTGGCCTCCCTTTCAAACCAGGGATTGACCTCCAGGAGTTCATCGTTGTCCATAACCCGCCTCACAAAGCTCAGGGCGAAAAGGGGCTCTATGCCGCTCGAGCATCCGGCAATGATGGAAAGGGTCCCTGTGGGGGCAATGGTGGTAGTGGTGGCGTTTCTGAAACGACAGTCCTCTCTGTCCTTGAAGATGCTCCTCTCAAGATTGGGGAAGACACCCCTCTCCTCCGCCAGGTTCCTGGATGCCTCATGGGATTCCCTCTGAATGAAACCCATCACGTCTTCTGCCACCTTGAGGGCCTTCACCGAGTTGTAGGGGATTTTGAGTTGGTAGAGCAGGTCGGCAAATCCCATCACACCCAGTCCGATCTTGCGGTTCCCCCTCGCCATGGTCTCGATCTCGGGCAAGGGGTACTTGGACATGTCGATTACGTTGTCCAGGAAGCGAACCGACAGCCAGACCGCCTCCTTAAGAGCGCTCCAGTCCATGGCCGGCTCTCCATCGCCGTGGACCACGAACCGGGCAAGGTTCACCGAACCCAGGTTGCAAGCCTCCATAGGCAGCAGGGGCTGTTCCCCGCAGGGATTGGTGCTCTCGATCTCCCCGATGGCGGGGGTGGGGTTGTCCTTGTTGACCTTGTCCAGGAAAACGACACCCGGGTCTCCGTTCTCCCAGGCCTGATAGACCAGGCTGTGATAGACCTCGGTCGCCTCCAGCTGCCCCACCACCTGCCTGTTCCTGGGATCGATCAGTTCGTAGGTCTGCTCCGCCTTCACAGCCTCCATGAAGGTGTCCGTGACCCCCACGGAGATATTGAAGTTGTTCAGCTCCTTGTTGCTCTTCTTGCAGCCGATGAACTCCTGGATATCAGGATGGTCCACACGCAGGATCGCCATGTTGGCGCCCCTCCGGGTGCCTCCCTGTTTCACCTGCTCCGTGGCCGTGTTGAAGATCTTCATAAAGGAGACCGGTCCCGAGGCGATCCCGCCCGTGGTCCCCACCTTGCTGTTCTTGGACCTCAGGCGGGAGAAGGAAAAGCCGGTGCCGCCTCCGGACTTGTGAATGAGGGCCGCATT
>JAFGPH010000467.1 GCA_016926135.1 Deltaproteobacteria bacterium | reverse complement strand
CGGCACCTATCCGGAAGGGACGCTTTTTCGAAGGGTGGATGATCGACTCAGGGAACTGGCGGATATCGTCAAAAGGTTCGGGAAAGAAGAAGAGGGCGAAAAGCCACAGATGACGGAGGAAAGAGATCGGAGGACAGAGTAGATCAACAGGAAAGGAATTGTCTGACCACGGAGGCACCCGTCCTCCGTAGCAGCTACTGCGGAGGGTGGACAGAGGACACAGATGGCGTTATGCTTTAGGAGCGGGCCTGACGGCCCTTGAGGCGGTATGGGAGAACATCGACGATGAACGATAGGGTGATGGTGGCCGTCAAGGAGGTCTACCTGGAGACAGATCCGGGCAAGGGCAACATGGTGATCCTCAAGGAGGTGGCCGAGGCCGAGCAGTTCTTCCTCATGTTCGTGGGGGACTCGGAATTTGCCGCCATCGCCAAGGAGAAGGGCTATGTGGAGCCCAAGCGGCCCCTCACCCATGACATGTACCAGCAGATCCTGGCAAGGCTGCCCGTCGAGTTCCTCCGGGTGGAGATCCACGACATGCAGGAGGAGACCTATTTCGCCAATGTGGTGTTCCGATCCGAGGGTGTGGATCACGTTATTGACTGCCGGCCCAGTGACGCCGTGGCCCTTGCCCTGAAGATGAACCTTTCCATCATGGTGAACCAGACCCTGTTTCGGCGCAAGCTGAGCCAGGAGGAGATCAAGGAGTACGAGGGGCTGGTGAAGACCGTGAAGTTCTAGTGTCCTGATTCATCAATTACTGTGAACCGTGGCATAAACGGTTGAGTTTCAGCGTTCGCCGCTTGCCAGGGGGCATATCTACGCGCTGCCATCCCTTTCACAGGCTGTCCTGCTTTCATCGGACGGATCAGGGGGAACATGATGATCGATAACCTGCCTCACCCCATAATGACCGACGTGCTGGAAGTGATCAGTGCAGCCAGCGAATCTTTGGATTGTCATCTGGTCAGACAGAAGGCCCTGGATGCGCTGTTCCATTGTATTCCTGCCGAAGGCGCGATTTTCTTCTTGCCGGACGGGAATGCACGATTCACCCGTATCATGGTCAAAAACCTGGATAAGAAGTACCGTGGGTATTACAAGGCCCATTTTCATCAGTTTGATCCCCTGCAACTCATCCAGGGGATGCGCAATAGAAAACGCATCAACCGCCTGGAAGATGTTGTCAGTTACGATTCCTTTCAATCCACCGAGTACTATAACGAGTTCCTCAAACCCCAAGGAATCCATCATAAGCTCATCGTTTATCTGCTGGCCGAGAAAGAACTGCATGGTAAAATCGTTTTGACCCGTCCGCAGAATTCCAGTCACTTCACGAAGAATGAGGTCCAGAGAGCAAAGATCATTTCCCCCTACCTGGCACATGCCCTGGCCCATAATGACCTTCGTAAAACCGTAAAATTGAAGGGGGATATACTCAACTACATCGAGAATCAATCATCGTGCGGAATGCTCCTGCTGGATGAAGCCCTTCAGGTCATCTACAAAAATCAAAAAGCGGATGAGATCTTCAGTCATTTTGAGGGCTCGGGGTCCGCGGCCTGCAGTAAAGCCCAGGTCTTCTCTCAATTGATGAAGGACTGTCGGGAGATAAGGGCAATCCTGAAGGGCTGCCCAATGGGGGGCACGGTCCTTCCAAAGCAGCGCGTTGTCAAAGGCTTCAACCATACCCGCTTTTCGGTCATCTCAAAGGCCTTTGGCCAGGAACGGGGCTGGGAAGATTCGCGGCTGTTCATGGTCAGTATCGAAGAAATACCAACGCCTGCCGACATCAGTCCGCAGCATCTCATGGATACGTTTCATCTGAGTAACAGGGAGATCCATGTGGCGACCCTCCTCTTTTCGGGGTTGAAGAACGCGGAGATTGCGGAGAAGTTGTTCATAACCGAAATAACCGTCAAGAAACATCTTCAAAGCATATATGACAAGGTCGGGGTCAACAACAGAACGTCGCTGATCAACAGGATGTTGACCCGATAGTGTCATTGCGCCCATCTACGCCGGCGACATATCGCCTGATGTCTCGCCCGGACGCCCTGCCCAAGCAAACACTTCTTCCGGCCGGCAAAAAGTATACTTTCGTATAATAGACAATCCACGCTCGACCTGCTAATTTCCCCTAAGCCATTGAATGGACCACTCTATTGTCGATTTGGCATCACGATTTCTTCATGGACAATGGATACGCTATGGTGGAAGGCATAGGCTTGAGCACACGCTTTCATCAACCCGCCGTGATCGCAAATTCTACCATGCTTTCGGCACCTTCTTTCTCATTCATGAAAACCGATCAAACAAGAACAGGAGGTTTCGCATGAAAATCAAGGCCGCAGTTGTTTTCGAAACATCGGGGAAATTCAGCATGGAACAACTGGAACTCAGCGAACCGAACGACAAGGAAGTGCTGGTCCGCATCGTCGGTTCCGGCATCTGCCACACGGATCTTGCCGGGCGGGACCAGCATTTACCGATCCCTCTGCCCAGCGTGTTCGGGCACGAGGGGGCCGGTGTCGTTGAAAGGGTGGGGCCTCGGGTATCCAGGGTAAAGGCCGGGGACCATGTGACGTTGTGCTGGATGTGCTGCGGGGCATGCCCTTCCTGCAAATCAGGCAACGATCCCTACTGCCAGAATTTTTTGCCGCTCAACTTCAGCGGCGCCCGTCCGGACGGCACGACGACCATGAGAAAGGGTAATCAGGTCATCCATGGGAACTTTTTCGGACAATCCGCCTTTGCTGATTATGCCCTGGCCGAAGAGGGGAATGTGGTCAAGGTACCCAAGGAGGTACCCCTTGAAATCCTCGGTCCCCTGGGTTGCGGCATCATGACAGGCGCAGGCGCGGTCATCAATTCCCTTAAGGCCCGTGCCGGTCAGTCCATCGCCATATTTGGCGCAGGCACGGTGGGGATGAGCGCAGTGCTGGGAGCGGTAGTGTGCGGCTGCACGACCATTATTGCCGTGGATGTCCATCCTGATCGACTCCAGGTGGCCAGGGAATTGGGCGCCACCCATACGGTCAACGCGGCTGAGGGTGATCCCGTTGAGGCGGTCAAGGAGATCACCGGTGGGGGCCCGAATTTCAGTCTGGAATGTGTGGGGAACCCGGCGGTATTTCGGCAGGCGGTGGATGTCCTGCCGCTTCTGGGTGTCTGCGGTCTGATCGGGGTTGTGGCGCCCGGCACCGAGGTCAGCCTCAATATGGATCT
>JAFGPH010000466.1 GCA_016926135.1 Deltaproteobacteria bacterium | reverse complement strand
GCCGGGAGACCGGTCGCCGCGGTTCAGAGAGTGTTTTCCGCCATAGAGGACATGAGGGACAGGAAGGAGATCAGCCTCCAGGTCCTGGGTGCGGGTACGACCGGGTCGGGGAGGAAATTCGCGGGAAAGATCATGGGGGCGGACCTCGTCCTGGACGAGATCACGGCCCACGCCCGGGCCGCCTGTGAGATCGACCCGGAGGTGGACACCATCATCGAGATCGGTGGGCAGGATTCGAAATTCACCACCCTGAAGCAGGGCAGGGTCACCTTTTCCATCATGAACAACGTCTGCGCCGCGGGAACGGGCAGTTTCATCGAGGAGCAGGCCCGGAAACTGGGATGCCCGCTGGCAGAGTATTCCGCGAGAACGGAAGGCCGCAGGTCCCCGATCGTGAGCGATCGCTGCACGGTGTTCATGGAAAGGGACATGAACCATTATCTGTCCGAGGGATATACCGTGGACGAGGTGCTCGCATCCGTCCTTCACGCGGTAAGGGAAAACTACCTCACCAAGGTTGCCGTCGAGGGCGCTATCGGGAACAAGGTATTCTTCCAGGGGGCGACGGCGAAGAACCGGTCTCTGGTGGCCGCCTTCGAACAACGGCTCAAAAGGCCCATCCATGTTTCCAGGTTCTGCCATCTGACCGGGGCACTGGGGGCCGCCCTTGCGCTCTCGGACCAGGGTGTCCGGGAGACCGGGTTCAGGGGGACGGTTATTCACCGGAACAGGATAGAGGTGTCGAGCGAAACCTGCGAACTCTGCACGAATCACTGCAAGATATCGGTTGCGGATGTGGGGGGTGAGAAGGTCGCCCACGGATTCCTGTGCGGCAGGGACTACGACACGAAGCGATACGTGGGCAGGAACCCCTCCGGCTTTGACCTCCTCAAGGAGAGAAAGAGGATCTTCTCGTTCCAGCCCGTCCGCGAATGTCCCGAGGAAATCACGGTGGGCATCCCCGCGGCCCTCCATCTCATCGAGGACCTTCCCTTATGGAGGAAATTCTTCGATTTTCTTTCCATCAGGACTGTAACCAGTGAGGGCTGCACCGATGCCCTCAAGGAAGGGAAGCATTTGGCGGGGGCTGAATTCTGTGCGCCCATGGCAGCCCTTCACGGTCATGTGCGTCATCTGACGGAGAGGTCAGACTACATCTTTCTTCCTTTCTATCTGGAGAAAAAGCCCGGAGAAAGAGGGGTTCGACGGCAGTATTGCTACTACACACAGTTTTCCCCTTCGCTGGTGTCGGCATCAGGTGACGGAGGGGAAGGAGGAAGGTTTCTTACCCCCCTTGTTCATTCCCTTCACGGTTCACTCCACACGAAAATCGAACTCCACTCAATGCTGAAGCCCATTGTGGGGTCCCGGATCGGCTTCCTGGACGTCTCCAGGGCCTATGATAAGGCCTGCGAGTATGGACAATCCTGCCTGGCGGAATGGAAAGGGGTATACGAAAGGGAGACGCGAGGACGAAGGGACGTGGTCGTGGTCCTGATGGGAAGACCCTACACGATTCTCTCCCCGACCATGAACAAGGGAATTCCCGACATTTTTGCCTCGCTCGGCATCCGGGTCTTCTTTCAGGACATGCTGTCCTTTAGGAGTGAAGAGGTGGAGCCGGTCCGCGGGCTCCTGGACGAGATCCACTGGCATTATGCCTCGGAAATCCTGAAGGCGGCACAGGTGGTGGCCCGGTCTGAAGGCGCCTACCCGGTGCTGGTGACCTCCTTCCGGTGCTCACCGGATTCCTTTGCCACGGACTATTTCAAGAAGATCATGGAGTCCCATGAAAAGCCGTACCTCATCCTGCAACTGGATGAACACGAATCCAGCGTGGGTTATGAGACAAGGATCGAAGCAGCCATTCGAGCTTTTGAGAATCACCATTCCTCAGGGACCGGCAGGAAGTCCGCCGTTTACATACCGTCACTTTTTCCTGTGAAGGAGAAAGACCTTCTTGAGAGGACCCTTGTGATTCCGAACTGGGACGACATCACCCTGAAGCTTATGGTTGCAAACCTCAGGAGGGAAGGGGTCGATGCAAGGGTAATGGAGGAGACCCAAACAAGTATCCAGAAAAGCCTGCGTCGCAATACGGGCCAGTGTATCCCCCTGAACATCATTGCACAGGAATTCGTCGACTACGTGAAGGGCCATGACCTGGACCCTGCAAGGACGATGCTCTGGATGGCCTCCTCACAGATAGCCTGCAACATCGGGCTCTTTCCACACCACCTCAAGGTGCTCTTTCATTCGTACGGAGGGGGAATGGAGAAGGCCGGGGTGTACGTGGGGAGCATGTCGTTTATCGATATTTCCCTGAAACTGCCCATCAATACCTACTTCGCTTACATGTTCGGAGGTTTTATCCGAAAGATCGGATGCAGGCTCAGGCCGTATGAAAAGAGCAAAGGGGCCACGGACGGGGTGATCAAAGAGGGCATGGACATCCTGGTGGACGCCTTCCTCGGAAAGCGGTCAAAAGAGGAGGCACTCGCCGAGGTGATCTCCCGCTTTGAGGCCATTGAAATATCCCGTGAACGGAAGCCCAAGGTGGCGATCTTCGGCGATCTGTATGTGCGGGACAACGACGTGATGAACCAGGATCTCGTGCGCTTCATTGAAAGGCACGACGGGGAAGTGATCGTAACCCCCTACACTTCGTATGTGCAGATGATCGCCGGGGCCTATCTCAGAAAGTGGTTTCTTGAGGGCCGGTACCTGGATATCCTCTCTTCAAAGGCATTGATGTCCACCGTAACCAGAATGGAGAGGACATACCACAAATACTTCGGACGGATTCTGGAAAACCCCGCACCTGCATACGATGAAAGCCCGGAAAATATCCTCTCCGAATACAACCTCAGAATCGAGCACACGGGCGAGTCCATGGACAATCTTCTCAAGATATTCTACATCAAGAGACATTACCCGGATGTGTCCCTGTTTGTTCAGACAAGCCCCGCCTTCTGCTGCCCCTCTCTGGTCACGGAAGCCATGACGAGACAGATCGAGAAGAAAACCGGGGTTCCTATTGTGTCCATCACCTATGACGGAACCTCCAGGAACAAGAACGAGGCCCTTGTCCCCTACCTCGACCATCTGAATCGAGAAGGATGAGTTGCGGCCCTGAGGGACCACGCCCCGGGGGCTCCTCAAGCGTCCGGTATTTGTAAACGCATGTATGGGACGCGACACCGGATAACACCCCTGCCCATCCCATATCTTCTTCGCAAGGTCATCCTTCCAGGTTCCCTGCGCCGCCTTTCGGTGTGTTTTTTCCCGACGGGGGTTTCTTTACCTCCCCGTACTTCTCCCGGATCCCTTCCTTGTACCTTTTTCTGAAAAGAAGATAGGCGGGGATCCCGAAGGCCAGCCCGATGATGAAGACGGTATTGTCCCCTCTCAGCATCCCGCAGAGGACGCACCCTGCGGCGACCGCAGCCATGGCGACAATCGTTCCCTGATCTTTCATGACAGGTCCCCACATTTCCCGAAGGTGTGAGATATGTCTGCCTCTCCCCCGCTCATCCCAAACACCCATGATAGCAGAAGGGTTGCTCCCTTTCCAGCTCACCTTTCATCAACCCCGATTCACCATCAAACATCATCTGCTGCGTTACGCTCATCCCTCGTCCCTGCGGCGTACGGGCATGTACGCCTCGGTCCTCGGGATTTCACAGGCCTTGCGTCTAATGCT
>JAFGPH010000465.1 GCA_016926135.1 Deltaproteobacteria bacterium | reverse complement strand
TTTGAGGTGGTTTTCATCTTCAGCGATCGCGGGGACGGCGCCTGCCGCGGCGAAGGCATTGCCTGCGACCGGGGCATACCCTATTTCAGCCACGACATCCGCGCGTTCCACCGGTTGAGGGGCGTGAAGCGGGATGTGTCAACCCCGGAAGGTCTGGCTGCCAGAAAGGAGTTCGACCGGACGGCGGCCCGCCTGGTTCGTGCCTTTGAAGTGGATGCGATCGCCCTGGGCGGCTACATGAGCTACACCACCCTGGAGCGGTGCATCAACGTGCACCCCGCGGACCTCTCGATCCTGACCCGGGAGGGGCGACGAAGATATGTGGGAGACCGTGCGGTGATGGACGCCATTGCCGCGGGGGAGACGCATTTGAGGGCCTCCACGATCTGGACGGACGAGGGGGTGGACACGGGGCCCCTGCTCATGGTCTCGGCACCCGTGAGGGTGGAACTTCCCATGCCTCTGGAGGCTCTCCGGCAGGATCCGGAAAAATTCGTCCGGGTCGCTGACGATCACCAGCAGCGCCTCAAGGAGAGGGGCGACTGGAAGATCTTTCCCCAGACCGTGGAGATGATTGCACGGGGGCGCTTCGCCCTGGACGGGGAAGGCCGCGTCTATGTGGACGGCCGAGCCGTGCCCGGAGGGTACAGGGAGGAAGATGACGGAGAGAATATCGAATAGCGAAAAGGGAATATCGAATCATGAAGTCCGACTGCGCGGATGGTTCCCTTGGGCGACCGACCGGAAGGTTGGAAAGTCCTTCCGCTAAAATCCCCCTTCCCGGATCCTTGCCATGGCCTTGCGGACGTTTTCCGGGTTGTTGAACGCGCTGATCCGAATGTGCCCTTCCCCGCAGCGCCCGAAGCCCGCCCCCGGTGTGCAGACCACGCCGGCCCTTCTCAACAGGCGGTCGAAAACCGCCCAGGAGTCCTCCTGGACATTTACCCAGATGTAGGGGGAGTGATCCCCGCCCGTGCACTCGAAGCCCAGGGCGGCCATCTCCCTTCTCACGATTGCGGCGTTTTGCAGATAGTAGTCGGTGATCTCGCGCACCTGGGCCTTGCCTTCTTCACTGTAGACAGCCTCTGCGGCCCGCTGGACAGGGTAGGACACACCGTTGAACTTGGTGGTCTGGCGCCGGTTCCAGAAGGCATGGAGGAAGTGCTTCTCGTTTCTTTCCGAGTAGGCACGGCAGGTCTTGGGAACCACGGTGTAGGCGCAGCGGATGCCCGTGAATCCGGCGGTCTTGGAAAAGCTACGGAACTCGACCGCCACCTCCCTGGCCCCCGGAATCTCGTAGACAGATCGGGGAAGGCTCTCATCCCGGATGAATGCCTCGTAAGCCGCATCGTACAGGATGAGCGCCTTGTTCTCCAGGGCATAGTCCACCCACTCCCGAAGCTGCTCCTTCCGGATGGTGGAGCCGGTGGGGTTGTTGGGAAAGCAGAGATAAATCAGATCCACCGGGGTTTTGGGCATCTCGGGAACGTAGCCGTTCTCCCGGGTGCTGTCGAGATAGACGATCTTCTCGTACCGGCCGTTCTGGAAGGCCCCGGCCCGTCCGGCCATCACGTTGGTGTCCAGATACACCGGGTAAACGGGGTCCGGCATTCCCAGCCTGATCTGGGTGGAGAAGAGCTCCTGAAAGTTGCCGGTGTCGCACTTGGCCCCGTCGCTGACGAAAATCTCGTCCGGGGAGACATCGGCGCCTCTTGCCTGGAAATCCTCCTTGGCGATCCTTTCTCTCAGGAAGGCGTAACCCTGCTCCGGTCCATAGCCCCGGAAGGAGCTTTCGTGGGCCATTTCGTCCACGGCCCGGTGAAAGGCATCGATGCATGCCTTGGGGAGTGCACGGGTCACATCGCCGATGCCGAGCCGGATGATCTCCCGCTCCGGATTTTCCAGCTGAAAGGCGGCCACCCTCTTGGAGATCTCCGAGAACAGATAGGACGGCTGGATATGAAGGTAACTCTCGTTGATCCGGATCACTTTCTCCTCCTCGCAGGGTCTGTAGAAAACAGCATACAGCAACGGTGCGCTTATGGGAAGAGGCTTTCACGACTTCCATCGGCTCCGGCCGGTCGGCAAGTCCGGAGTTGACAAAGCGCGCCGGCATGCATTATGAAATACCGCATATCCTCTTTGACACCCCTCGCGCCCATAGCTCAGTTGGATAGAGTGACGGACTACGAATCCGTAGGTCGCAGGTTCGAATCCTGCTGGGCGCGCCAGAAATGACGTAAAATAGAGGGCTTATGACCGATGTCAAGCCCTCTATTTTTTCCCTCCGACTTGCTGTGTGAGAAAATGTGGCGGGAGATCTTCGTGAGACCTTGAAATGGAAGGATTGTCGAACCTCAAGAACGAAGTAGGCTCAGCTTGAGAAGAAGTCACATGGCCAGCCATTATCATCGGACAACATCCGGGTCAACCCGGCAAGAGACTTTGCGCAGCACCAGATTTCACGGTATTCGGCCAACGTAACGCGGAATGAAATTGTGTTGACCATAGACGTTGACCATGGTAAATTTATGTACAATAGAAAGGATGATGCTATGGTTCAGGAAATTGCTATTTCCAAATTCAAGGCCACATGTCTGCGCCTGTTGGATCATGTCAAAAGGACAGGGAAGCCGATCATGGTCACCAAAAAGGGTGAACCCATTGCACTGGTGTCTCCGCCACCCCCGCCGCCAAAGGCAAAGGCCTGGCTTGGATCCATGAGAGAGGCCGTGCAAATCACTGGAGATGTGGTTTCCCCGGTTGTGGATGTCAAGGAGTGGGAGGTCATGAGGGGTTGAACTATCTGCTTGACACTCATGTCATCCTCTGGTGCGCGGCTACACCCGAGAGGATATCCCCGTCCATCCTGAAGCTGATAGAAGATCGTGCGAATGAACTCTGGTTCTCACCAATCAGCGTATGGGAGGTCTTGATACTCATGGAAAAGGGACGGGTAGTTCTTCGACCGGCGGGAGAGTTGGGTGTCAGGAAGCTGTTTCAGGGGTTGCCGTTGAAAGAGGCTGTTCTGAATCAAGAGGTGGCCATCTTGAGCAGGCGGATGGACCTTCCGCACCAGGACCCTGCGGACCGGTTTCTGGCTGCAACGGCCGCCGTCTATGGTTTCACCCTCATTACGGCCGACCGCCGTCTACTGAAGTCAAGGGCGTTCTCGGTTCTTCCGGCAGTATGAACCTTGTTCATTCCGGCACCCTGTCAGGAAGCGATGAGCTTGGGAGCCAAAGCATCTTCTCCGTTGATTTTTTCGATCATTCATTCTCCTCTTGGGCAGGGGCGGGATCTGATTTTTTAGGTGATTGTTTTGCGGGTTTGTATGCAGACGCAGAACAATCGGTAAGCTATGACACCCCTGATATCAACCAAATCACAGTTTCAGCCAACTACTCATTTGGTTTCTAACTGGCAGCAGGAAGCTACGACGTTTATTACGATCTGTCCTGCTTTTCCTCCGGGGGCGTTGCAGATTTCCTGAATACTGCGGGTGTATCGTTCGGGGAGAGCGCTTCAGGGGAGGTTGTCAATACCTGGGAGGTTCTCCCGTTGACGGGTCCGATCGTCCTGGAAGCGGCGCGGGGGGGTCGGATGCACAAGATGTTTTACTGGGATGCCCAAATCTGGGCTTGTGCTCGCTTGCACCAGGTACCCGTTGTTTTCACCGAAGCCTTCAATGTCGGCTCGGTGATCGAAGGCGTTCGTTTCGTCAATACCCTTGCTGATGACTTCAATTTGAGGAGTTGGTTTTCCGAGTAGGTCACCAGTTCAGGGTCCCTTCTCGATTGTGCCGGATGCGTGAGGTCCAAGAGCGCCCTCATTGCTTCCACCATGAAGTCATTTGGGTAAGAGGTTTGGGGCCATCGACATTGATGCGCGCCGGATGAATGCCTAATCGATCCGATTTCCCCTTCGCCACTGGCCTCTCTCCTCCAGCCTGCCATATCTTGCCGTAACCGTGCGGTACACTGTCCGAAGTTGCATATCCCATACAGGTCTCCCTCCAACCGACGAAGGTAAATGATTATTTCTCTTGTAATGAACATGTAAAATGCCTTACAATTGGCTAGAAGTAATGATGTTTGTGAAAGGAGGGAATCATGGCGCTGACGGCAAAGATCACATCCAAGGGACAGGTCACGATCCCAAGAAAGATCAGGGACGTGCTGAAGAGCAACACAATCGAGTTCGAGTTGGTCAGCGGGGGTGTGGTCATGAGGCCCGTGTCCAGTGTCGGGGGGGCTCTGCATTCCTATGCGAAGGGCCACAAGGCGATGCAGGAAGTAAGAGACAAGGTGTGGGAGGAGGTGGCTCATGCCAAGGAGAGAGGTTAGCCTGCCGGACACGAACGCCATCCTGAGGTATCTCCTCGCGGACAACAAGGAACTCCACGAAAAGGCGCGCGAGGTGTTTGAAAAGGTCAGGACCGGCGAAGCGGCTATCGTGCTTCTGGAGAGCGTGCTGGTCGAGTGCGTCTATGTGTTGACGAAGTTCTACAAAGTCCCAAGGCAGGAGGTGGCCGGAACCCTCAAGAGTCTCCTTGGATACCGAGGCGTCACGAACAACGATAAGAAGGAACTGTCTGAAGCGCTTGTGCTTTTTGGAGAAACGACCTTCGACATCGTGGATTGCATCCTTTGTGTAAAGGCCAAGAACTACACACTTACCCTTTTCACCTTCGACAAGGCATTGGCGAAAAAGGCGGGCAAAGGGTAGGCGAGAAAGAGGGGACGGCAACGTCGGAAGATTCAGTCGATGCAGTTCGTAAACCGAGGTGAACATCTCATGAACGACATCAGGAGCAACATCCCTTCCGTTCGGGTGCAGGCTATGAACGACCGGGCCTTGAACCCCCAGGGGAACTTTGTCCTCTACTGGATGATCGCGTACAGGCGCACGAGGTGGAACTTCGCCTTGCAGCGTGCGGTGGATTGGGCAAGGCACCTGGCCAAGCCGCTGGTGATCCTGGAGGCCCTGAGGGTCG
>JAFGPH010000071.1 GCA_016926135.1 Deltaproteobacteria bacterium | reverse complement strand
TGGAACCCCCTCGTATTGAAGCTGACGGAGACTGGTTCTCGATCACATTCAGGCGCAAGGGGGCTCATGATGCCATCGAAAGACCTCCCGCGAGGAAAGCTGGGCCTGCCACCTCAGAAAGAGGAGATGCCGGCGGAGTAAATGGCGGAGTAAATGAGGGAGTAAATGGCCTGCTCGAATTTATTCGAAATACGCCCGGCCTCCGAACACCTCAAATTTCCAGGGCCATGGGTATCCCAGTAACTACTTTAGAACACTGGCTTAACCAACTTAAGTCCAAGGGTTGCATTGAATTCGTGGGAAGCCCCAGGAGCGGCGGATACCGGAAAAAGGAAATACGGGATGAGGGAATTTTCAAGGGAGTAAGTGGCGGAGTAAACGGCGGAGTAAGTGGCGGAGTAACTGAGGGGATAGAAGATCTTCTGAAGTACGTCAGAAACAACCCTGGACAGCGCGCACCCGAGATATCGAGAGCGAATAAGATCCCTGTCAGGACGGCTGAAAGGTGCTTGAGGCAATTGCGGGAGAGGGGGGCTATCGAATTCAGAGGGAGCCCGAAAACCGGGGGGTACTGGGCGCGAAGGCCGGACCGATAACAACGAGTCATGTCTACTGGCCCTCCCCTTTGGCAAAGGCCAAATGACCCCAGTTCCTCCCCTTCGGCAAAGGGGAGTCAGAGGGGATTTCCGGGAAGAAAGAGGTTGAGTTCCATGTCTAGCATCAATCTGTCCGATGAGGACTTCCAGGTCCTCCAGAAGTGTCTGAACGATGGTCTTGAGCCGCCGGCTGAACTGGCCAAAAGGCTCTTTCCGAGCCTCTATGCCGGGTTCGACTTCAAGACCCTGAAGGATGCCAGGATACCCACCATCGAATACCAGGGAAAGCGGACCGAAGCGGCCATACTGAACGAGGCCACGGCCTTTGGCGGCGGCTCCCCGCTCCAACTGGTCCGCTCCTTTGAGGGCGGAAAGATCAACCGGAGGGCCGACCAGCTCGGGCTCTTCACCCCCGACAGCGACCTTAGCGACGGAAATTGGCAGAACCTCATTGTCCAGGGCGACAACCTCCAGTTCCTCAAGACCTGCTACATCAACCAGGACCCCATCATCAGGGACCGTGTCAAGGGTAAGGTGAAGCTCATCTATATTGATCCCCCGTTTGCTACCAAGAGCGATTTTGCCGCCAAGGAGGGGGAGGACAGTTATGCGGATAGAGTGGATAGGGCGGAGTTTATTGAACAACTGCGGGAGCGGTTGGTGTTCATGCGAGAGCTGATATCAAGGGACGGCAGTCTTTTTGTCCATTTGGACCAAAGGATGATCCACTATGTAAGAACCATACTCTCCGAGATCTTTGGGGAGGAAAACTTTCGCAATGAAATTGTGCTGCCAGGAAGAGCTTCAAAGAACCTTCAGCAACAATTCACGGAAATCGCGCGTCTCAATATACGTCATGACAGTCTCCTTTGGTATTCGGTGACCCCGGCAACCAAAATCTCACCTTTGTGGATTGAGAAACATAATAAGGGCAATCCTGAGGGCCATTGGCACCACTTCTGGATTACCGCTGATCGGCCGACCATGCGTTACAGGCTTTTTGATGCGACACCTCGGACTGGGCAATGGGTATAGAAGAAGGAACGTGCATTCCTGGCTGTAGAGAATTACGACCGGTATCTCGAAGAAAGCTCAGGGCGCACCCTAGCAGAATATTGGCGGGACACCGGTTGCTCACTTGAGTTCATACGAAAGAACCCGGATGACGGAAAACCACAGTATTGGCGGGCACCAGCCGATACGAGAATCGCAGATACCATGTGGGCTGGCATACCTGTCTACAGCAACTCTACAAAGTATCCCACTGAGAAAAGCGAGCAATTGCTGGCACAAATAATTGAATTCGTCACCTCACCCGGCGATCTTGTCATGGACGTGTTCGCCGGTTCAGGCACCACGGCTGCGGTTGCTGAGAAGCTGGGTCGGAGGTGGATCGTGTGCGATTTCGGGAAGCATGCGGTCTATGTCATGCAGAAACGCATGTGCCTCATTGCCGATTCACAGAGGCTCGGAAACCAGGGCAAGAAGAAGGAGAAATACGGGAAGTCGCCCAAGCCCTTCTGTGTGGTTTCTGTCGGTGCATTTGACTTTGCGAAGATCATGAAACTGAGGGAGAACCGGGACGCCTACATCGCGTTTGTTCTGGGGATCTTTGGGATTACGGAGCGGGATGACGGTCTGGCCGCCAAATACAGGATCAGCAACGTGTGCGCGCTCAAGGACGGGCACCCGGTGGAAGTTTATCCGGTCTGGGAGGATGATTTTCTGAAGAACGTGCGGGTCGATGATGAGTATCTCAAGGGGATCATGGAACAGGCAGGTGGGAAACTGGAAGGAATCTACTACATCGTGGCCCCGGAGACCTGCGTGCGCGTCGGGGAGACCGTGCGAAAGAACGGCAAGGGCAAGAAGGTTACCTTTCGGATGCTGACCTTCCCCTACAAGGTCCTGGAGGAGGCGGCCCGGAATTTCACCATAGAGGAGCAGCCCAGCTCACCGGAAAACATCAACAAGCTCATCTCCTCTGTGGGTTTCTACTTCAACGAGGAAGTGGAGATCAAGGTCCGGAAGAATGCCAGGGGCTTCAGGATCGAGAAGTTCGGGACCAGTATCTTGGATCGGCAAGAGAGGCGTTACGAGGGGCTGGAGGGGCTGGCCATGATCCTGGTGGATTCCGAGTATGACGAGGAGAGGGGCTTCACGGTGGATAGCGTGATCTACCAGAAGGATATCAAGGGCGAAGATGTGGTGGCAGGCGGGATCACGGGGAAGACGGCCATTATTGCCATAGACAAATTCGGAAATGAGAGCGAGGTGACCCGGGTGAAATAGTGGGTCAATCAGGTTGCTGAAAAACAACCGGGAGCGCCGTTGTCGTCATTCCGGCGGAGGCCGGAATCCAGGTTTTTCAAAGCTTTCTGGACCCCGGTTTTCACCGGGGTGACAGAATGAGGACATCTTCAGCTACCTGCTGGGTCTCCAGGAGCAGACCATGCCGTCCAGAATTGCACTCTCCGAACATACGCTGGAGGTCAATGTCCGAAGGTGCAACCTCTCCCAATTCGACTTCAGGGAGGTGGAGGACTATGTCCGTACCCTGACAGGCGACCGGGAATACCAGTTCAAGGCCATCAGGCAGATCCTGATCTACCTCTGGGGCGGGGCATACAAGACACTGAAGGACCTGGCCCAGGAGAACTACCGCAAAAAAATCGAGATCCAGAAGCGCTTTCAGAGCGAGGCCCATTTCCTGCGCATGCTCCCTCTGCCCGACCGGCTTTCGGGCGTCTGTCATCTTGCCACCGGCACGGGCAAGTCCTACGTCATGTTCGCAGTGGCCCACCTCTCCATCCTGCTCGGCAAGATCCAACGGGTCCTGATCCTTGGCCCATCGTCCACGGTGATCGAGTCAGGGCTTACGGAGAAATTCAAGGAGTATCTCTATGGCCAAAAGGCGGCGGAACTGAAGGCCAGGCTCCCTGAGAGGCTGCGCCACCGGGTCGTCCGGCTGTTGAACTGTAACGACCCCATTGAAGACAGCTCCATCGTGATAGAGAACATCAATGCCATCTGGAACCGGGAAAGGAATTCCCTTGGGGAGACCCTCTTCAACCGGGGCCAGGAGGTCCTGGTGCTGAGCGACGAGGTTCACCATGCCTATTCCCATCTGGATTTCTCGGGCGACGCGGTCGGCTACGCCTTTTTGGAGGGGAGGGAAGGACAGGGAGACACCCGGGATGAGCGGTTGTGGATGAAGTACCTGCGGGAAGAACCCCTGATCAAGCGGCATATCGGCTTCACCGGGACCCCCTACAACCGGGACGACTATTTCCCGGACGTGATCTGCAACTATTCCATCAAGGACGCAACCGATGAGAAGATCATCAAGAAGATCAACCCCATTCTCAGGACGGAGACGGATGAGGGCGACGGAGAGCTGACGGCGTCTCAGCGATTCGAGCAGATTCTTACAACACATGAAGAGAACAGGCGGAAATACGCCTATCCCGGGAGAGACGGCCGGGCCAAGGTGAAACCCATCACCATCTTCATCCATCCCACCCAGAACGCCGCGGAGAAGAACGCGGATGCGTTTGTGAATGTCCTTGCCGATTCGCTGAAGGCCGGGGATTCGAGTCTTGCGTCGCTCCCCCGCTCGACCCTAGAACAGACCGCGAGAGAAAAGGTGCTCTGCGTGATCAGCCGGCTGGGAGAGGCAGAGTATCAGCAGAAGCTGGCCCAGGTGGAAGAGACCGATCCTGAAAAGGTTGGGGGAAAGGTGGAATTCATCTTCGCCGTGAACAAGCTCTCCGAAGGCTGGGACGTGGATAATGTCTTCCAGATCGTGCCGTCGGAAGAGCGGGTGTTCAACAGCAAGCTCCTTATCTCCCAGGTGCTCGGGAGGGGCCTTCGTTTGCCCAGGAAGGTTAGCATTGCGGACATCCAGGGAAACTACCCTGTGGTAACGGTGACGAATCATGACCGGTTCGCCCGACATATCACGGAACTCCTGGACGAGGTGACCGAGTGCGAGCTTCGCTTCACCTCGAATGTCCTGACGGACCCGGCGCAGGGCCGTTCAGCCCTTCATTTTGTGCTCTTCAACCTGGAGTATCTGCCCTCCCATCGGACGGAGGACCGGACTCCGGAGCAGAACGGAAACGGGGGCTTGCGGCGGGATCTCAAGCTGACCCATTCGGCCGAGAAGCTGGGTGTGAAGGTGATCTATCGCCACGGGGTGAAGCGATTTGAACTCTCCAAGGACTTCTTCACCGTGGACCAGGTGGTTCTGGACATGGAACGGAGATTCAAGAACACGGCTTTTGAGACGAGCCGGTTCGATTTCGGGGATGGGCTCGGATTCGATCAGGTTCCCGGCAGGGCAGAAATAGAAAAGACCATCCGGGACGCCATGGAGAAGGCCGGGATAGAAGGAGATCGACTGTCGCGCGAAAACCGGCAGGAGATTGATCTCTTTTTCAACTGGTTTCTACCCAAGGGAAAAAAGAAGGTTGTGCGGGAGAACATCGAGGGTTCGGTGAAGGGCATATCGACCCTGAATATGGAGCAGAAGAGCTGCCGCTCCGATGGGCTGGATCATGAAATCAGCGCCTTCCTGTCGGAAGACTATGAACAGGAGTTGGCAGAACAGAACCTTTTTGTCCTTGAGGAAATGCAGGGCAAGGAGAGGCAGCTCAAACTGGGCGATGGATGGCTGAGCAGCCAGGAGGAGTTCAACCGCGACTATATCCGGCAGTTGGTCCCATTCAAACACCTCTATGCCGTGAACACCTCCCTTTTCAGGACCCCGCAGGAGCTAATCATCCTCAGCCATGAACCGGAGCGAAGCTTCCTCTTCCGGCTCATTGAGCACGCCAACCTGGTTACATCCTGGATCAAGGCGCCGGATAGAAGTTTCTATACCCTCGATTACGAGTATTGGAAAGGTGGGAAAGACCGGGTTCGGCGCTCCTTCAACCCCGATTTCTTCATCAGAATAGGGATACCGGAATATCTCAGCCGCCTATCCCTTGGCCCGACTTCGGGGACTTTGAAAAGAATACGAGACCTCCAGGACAATGGAATTGATGATCTGATCCTCGTTGTGGAAATCAAGGACGATGAGGACGATAGCGATGAGACGCGAGCCAAGGGCCAGTGGGGGGAAGAGCACTTCCGCTCACTGAACCGGGGACTTCGAAATGTCAATCCCATCGATCTCGACGAGAATTTCAGAGACTTCGTTGGGCAAGGGTATATGTTCTATGTCCTCCGCCCAAATGAATATCCAAACTGGTTTGCGAGGCTGAGGGCAGGGAATATTGTTTTTGACCTCCAATGCCTTTGATTTCCGTAAGATTATCGTGAGGAAAAATCGGCTTGGCAAGACAAGAAAAAAGGCGAACCGCAAATCTGAAGAGGAACTTGTCTGGAAGATGAGGGAGTACCGGTTCCTTTCTTGAAGGCCATTCATCGAGGTCACCGAGCACCCCTGAGGACATGCCTTTCGTAGAATAGCACGGTCAGTCACCTGTTCAGGTCGGGTTTGGGGGTTGACGAGCAGAGCAACGGAGGCTATGAAATGCAGCAGTACCTTTCGACTCCCTTTCACAGGACCCTACTGCCTTGGGCTATGATCTGATTCTAACGCCATCCGGTCGACTTCGTTTGAATGAGGATCAGGGTGATCCATCCACCCCGCCCGGGATCTGGGTGAAGAAGGTCGTCAAGGCCTTTTCGTCATCCCAGGCTTCAGGCCTTTTTGCCCTGGCCGCCTCGAACCCCGATGCCCCCCTGTCGCCGGTCTTTGCCTTCTGGAGAGATTTCGCCTGCCGCTATCTGACTCTTCTCTGCCGCTCACCCGAATCTGGAGGGGGAGTTTTCGATTCCATCGATCCGCCCCAACCGGCCGAGATCAAGGCCATGCAGGAGGCCGTACCGCCCATGCTGGGGGGGGAGTACCTGAATGTGGGCCTCCTTCAGGATTTCTGGATCGATCTGGACGGCTGGGTACGGAAAGAGATCGCCTCATCGGGTGCAGGGCTCTCCGGTTGGCTGAAAAGGCATGCCCCCATGTGGCAACAGGTCGGACGCGTTTGTTTTCACCTGGCAGAGAACAAGCGCGATCCCCAGTTCCCGTTTGCCTTCCTGGCCACCTATGCGCCGCGGCTTTCCAGGGGTGGACAGGTGCAGTACCAGCCCCTGGGCAGGGCCCTGCAGGAATATGCCGGCGAGCGAAATAAGAAGGCGCTGATCGGGCTCCTTTCGCCCGTACAGGCGGCATCGGAGAAAAGCCCCTGGATCCGGAATCTGGTTGATTCCGGGGACGTGTTTCATCCGCTGGCCTGGTCTCCGAGGGATGCCTACCGTTTCCTCCAAGAGGTCCCTCTCCTTGAAGAGAGCGGCCTTCTGGTGCGGCTTCCGGACTGGTGGCAAAGTCGTCCCAGGCCCCGTGTGGTGGTCACCATGGGAGAGAAAAGACAGAGCCGGCTCGGTGCGGACACCATGCTGGACTTCCAGGTGGAGCTTGCCCTTGGCGAGGAGCGACTGACGAAAGCGGAATGGCTGCGATTGATGGAGAGCCAGGAAGGGCTCGTGAATCTCAAAGGCAAGTGGGTCGAGGTCGATCGTGAGAAGCTCTCCGAGGCCCTGGCCCATTGGAAACGTGTGGAGAAGCAGGCCGGCGAGAATGGGATATCCTTCCTCCAGGGCATGCGGCTCCTCGCAGGCGCTTCCTCGGACCTCGAAACGGACGGGACATCCGGGGAAGACGACCGCGAATGGGCATTCGTGAAGGCCGGCGACTGGCTTTCAGGGGTACTCGAGGGGCTTCGCAACCCTGATGGGCTTGATTCAACCGGCCAAAGCAAGGTTTTCCGGGGGACCCTCCGGCCCTACCAGGCCATTGGACACGAGTGGCTGAGATTCCTCACGTCCCTTGGTCTGGGCGCATGCCTTGCCGATGACATGGGACTGGGAAAGACGATCCAGATCCTATCGCTGCTGGCGAGTATCAGGGAAAGGAAAAAGGACGGCGACAGGCCGTCGCTGCTGGTGCTGCCTGCCTCGCTCATCGCCAACTGGCGGGATGAGACAAGACGGTTTGCCCCAGATCTCCGGGCGCGCTTCGTCCATCCCTCTGAGACGGACAGGACGTCTCTCTCGGCCATGGCCGAAGATCCTTCCCGGGCACTCGCGGGCTGCGATCTGGTCCTGACCTCGTACGGGATGCTCCTGCGCCAGAAATGGCTGCTGGAAACGGAGT
>JAFGPH010000464.1 GCA_016926135.1 Deltaproteobacteria bacterium | reverse complement strand
CGCCCCGTCGAACTCAGTGGATATCTCAGCTGTGAAGCTGAAGAGATCCTGCAGCATGTTCTCGGGTTTCACCCCGTCCAGGGCCAGCTTGACCAGGTAGGCTGCCCCGATGCAGGCGGCATCCGCTGCCGGGTGCCCATGGGTGCAGATCCCAGTGGCGTGGGCAACCTCCATGAGTTTGTCAGGGTCATGCTGGTACAGGTAGCCGATTGGCGCGGAGCGCATGGCTGAGCCGCAGCCCTTGGATCGTGCAACACCACTCTTGCTCCAGTGGGTCCCTGTTTCCATGTTGGCCACACCCTTGAGGCAGGTGCCGCCAGGGGCCCGGTTGTTCTCAGGGGAATGATACCACTGGATGAACTCCTCCCGAACCGCCTCCATGATGGCATCAATATCCTTCTCCCCTGCCCTAATAAGCGCCTCCGCAATGGCGATGCTCATCTGGGTGTCGTCGGTGAAAAGTGCTGGGTCCGGAATATCCCGGATTCCACCTTGCCCATAGGTCGCCTTGATCCGGTCAAGGGTCAGGAACTCGGTCGGTGCCCCAAGGGCATCGCCGATCGCCAGCCCATAGATCACGCCTTTTGTCCTGTCTAAATTCGCCATTCCGGTCATGACCCCTTGACTTGGGTTAACATGTGTGTTAACTATACTTCATGGTACGAGCAATCGATTTCTACCGCACCGAGAGCGGCAGATGCCCTGTCGAAGACTTCCTGGACTCCCTGCAGCCAAAGGAAGCCCAGAAGGTGGTGTGGGTCCTCAGGCTCGTTCAGGAACTTGACCGGGTCCCGTCACAGTACTTCAAGAAGCTCGACAGGAACCGAAGAAATATGGGAGTGCAGGGTTCGCAGCGGATCCAACACCTATCGTTTGTTTGCCTTTTTCTCTGACCCTTCCACTCTCGTGCTGACCCATGGCTATTCCAAAAAGACACAGAAAACGGACCCAAGGCAGATCAGGAAGGCGGAGCACCTCCGCCAGGATCATTTTGCCAGAAAAGGGAGGCTGTCATGAGCGATCTCGACAGATACATCCACAAAACGAAGAAAAAGGACCCGGAATTCGCCCGCGGCCTTGAAGAGGGCTACAGGGAGTTCAAGGTCGGTGTTCTCCTCAAGCAGGCCCGTGAGCAAGCCGGGCTCACCCAGGAGGAGCTGGCCATAAAGGTCGGCACCCAGAAGACAGCCATCTCCCGCCTTGAAAACCACGCCCAGGACATCAAGCTGTCCACCATCCAGAAGGTCGCCAAGGCCCTGGGCAAGAACCTGGAGATCACTCTCAGTTAGTGAAAAGCGGTATCGGGTATGGGGTGATCCGGGGGAACGGCGCTTTCTTCCCCGGTTCCCACCTTCTCCCTTTCGCCATTTCATTCTCAGTTCCTGCTCCTGCTCCTCCTCGAAAAGCGAGCCATCCTTGAACCCGATGCCGCACGGTCAGTTCCATTCGCCTTGGCAAAGATTGACAGGTGCAGCACCTTGCCATCCAGGCAAAGGCCAAAGCCCGTGAGCTTCCCGGAGGAAAGGCGGTAGTCCGTTCCGGTGCCAACCGACGGCCGGGTTTCTGCCTGGGCAGTGAGACCGGATTTCAGGAACTCCGTCACCCGGCTCTTGAGGGCCTTGTGTTCCTTGCCCGGTTCCAGCCAGTCAATGGCATCCAGGGCGTAGCTCTCCGCCAGCTTCTTGAACACCTTGGAGAAGGTACGCTTCCAGAACATTCTTCATAGCCGGCCACCCCCTGTTCGTTGAGAATCAGAACCGGAGAAACGGGGAATCGGAGAACCGGTGTGCACCTGAATCAAGGGTCTTTACTGGTCACCGTCATTGCCCCGCTTCTCTGAGGTTGGCTCACATGATACCAGGGGAGTTTGACAAAAACGGTCAAAACGGGAGCGACTTTTTCTGCACGGCCCGTTTTTTTTCCGAAGTACAAAGGTGGACCCTGAAACGCCCTTGACATCCCTCAGGACTTTGAGTAATTTTACTCATGTCATTGAGCAAATTGTTAAAGGTCTAATAGCACTATGTTTTTGAGGCCCATTACCCATCAGCTTAGAGCCCGAATCATGGAGCCGAGGCGATTCATTCAGGCCCTGATCGGCCCTCGGCAGACCGGCAAGACCACCCTGGCCCGCCAGGTCATCTCCGAGCTGTCGTTTCCAGATCAATACGCCTCTGCCGACGAGCCGGCCCTGAGGGACAGGGTCTGGGTTGAGGAGCAGTGGGAGATCGCCCGGTCCAGGCTGAAGGCCGCCGGGGGAAACGAAAGGGGCATTCTTGTCCTCGACGAGATACAGAAGGTGACCGGCTGGTCCGAAACGGTCAAGCGACTGTGGGACGAAGACTCCGCTTCTCAGGTTCCGCTCCATGTAATCATCCTGGGCTCATCCCAGCTCCTTGTCCAGCAGGGCCTCAGCGAGAGCCTGGCAGGAAGGTTCGAGATTATTCCCGTTCCACACTGGTCCTTCGGCGAGATGAAAGAGGCCTTTGGGTGGAACCTGGATCAGTATCTCTTCTTTGGCGGGTACCCCGGGGCGGCGGCCCTCATTGAGGAGCCCGAAAGGTGGAGGCGTTACATCGTCGATTCGCTCATCGAGATGACCCTTTCCAGGGACATCCTTCTTATGAGGCGGGTGGACAAGCCTGCCTTGCTCCGGCGGCTGTTTGATCTGGCCTGCAGCTACTCGGGGCAGATCCTGTCGTACCAGAAGATGCTTGGACAGCTTCAGGATGCAGGCAACACAACCACCCTTGCCCACTATCTCTTTCTGCTAGAAGGGGCGGGGCTGGTCATGGGCCTGCCCAAGTATGCGGGACAGCGAGTTCGCCAACGGGCATCAAGCCCCAAGCTCCAGGTTCTGAACTCGGCCTTGATGACATCCCTCCGGCCGCTCGACTTCGAGGAAGCCAGGGAGGACAGGGACTTCTGGGGCCGCATGGTGGAGTCCTCGGTCGGCGCCGCCCTTGCCAACAGCGTCCGGGGCAGCGCCATGGAAGTGTTCTACTGGTCCCATCGCAATGCGGAGGTCGACTTCGTCCTCGCGAGGGGGAACTCCGTTGCCGCCATCGAGGTGAAAAGCGGGCGGAGGAAAACGAGCCTTCGAGGCATGGAAGCGTTCTCCCGGGAATTCGCCGTGAAAAGAAAGCTACTCGTCGGAGGGGATGGGATTCCGGTCGAGGAGTTTCTCTTGACCCCACCCATTGAATGGCTCAAATGACAACGAGGGTTGGCAATGGCCAGAGGCGATCAGTTGGGAAGGCAGTGGAAGATCATCCAGACCCTCATCACCGCCGGAACAGGTAAATCCGCGGCCGAGCTTGCATCCGAGCTCGACATCCACCCGAGAACCGTGTACCGCGATCTGGTAGCCCTGCAGACGGCCGGCTTCCCCATTTACACGGAACGGACCGGAAGCAAGAGCCTCTGGTCACTTCTGGACACGGTCAAGCACCACATCCCGGTGCCGTTCAGCCTACCCGAGCTCATGGCTCTCTACTTCGGCGGCAGTATGCTGAAGGTCTTCAAGGGGACCTTCTTCTACGACGCCCTGGAATCCCTTGCCAGGAAGATCCGGACCACCCTGCCCCCGGAGTCCCTCAAGTACCTCAAGACCGTGGAACAGACCATGCACGTGGCCATCAAGCCTTACAAGGACTACGCCAGGTTCAGGGGGATCATCGAGCGCGCCAACGAGGCCGCCACGAAGAGAAGAACCGTGGAGATCGTCTACTACACCATGAGCCGCAGGAAGGAGACTAAACGCAAGGTGGACCCCTACCGTGTCTGGTTCTTCAACGGCACCTTCTACCTCATCGGCCACTGCCACATGCGGGACGAGGTGAGGATCTTCGCCCTGGACCGGGTCAAGATGCTCCACCAGATGAAGGAGTTTTTCGACATTCCAGAGGGCTTCAGCCTGGAGGAGTTCATGGGACCCAGTTTCGGGGTCTTCCAGGGATCCTTAACAAAGGTGAAGATCTGGTTTTCCCCGGACGTGGCGGGGTACGTGAAGGAGAAGATCTGGCACCGGAGCCAGGAGATCCACGAACAGGGGGATGGATCCGTTGTGTTCGAGGCCGAGATTGCCGGAACCGATGAGATCCGTTTCTGGGTGATGGGGTGGGGGTCACATGCCGAGGTGCTGGAACCGGAGGACCTGCGGGAGCAGATCCGGATTGAGGCAGAGGCCATCCTGAACAGATACGGGAGAGGCTTGGAGCGACAGGAGATGATTGGCTCTTGAATTTATGCTAAGATGAATACCAGAGGGCAATTCGATGAACCATAGATAGGTTGAATCAGGCATTGTGCAAGGAGGGTATATGAAGAAGATTGAATGGGACAATTTTATTCATTCAGATCCGAGTGTCCTCCTGGGAAAACCAGTCGTAAAGGGCACAAGGCTGTCGGTTGAGTTCATTCTCGGACTCTATGCAGAAGGATGGACGGAAGATCAGATCCTCGAGAACTATCCTAATTTGACGAAGGAGAGCCTGCTGGCTGTTTTTGCCTATACCCGCGAATGTATGCGTGAGGAATTCCTTTACCCGCTCTCTGCGGAGAACCGGTGATGGATTTCCTGGCCAATGAGAATTTCCCTCTCTTGAGTGTTCGGCTTTTGAGGGAAGCCGGGCATCATGTTGTCAGCATTATCCAGGAGGCACCGGGGAGCAAGGATGAAGACATCTTGAAGCGGGCTCACAGGGAAAGGCTCATCATTTTGACATTCGATCGTGATTACGGCGAGCTGATTTACCGACACCAAAATCTACCACCGGCCGGTGTTGTTTATTTCCGTTTTGCGCCGGCGACGCCTTCCGAACCCGCAGAGATTCTGATCAACATCATGGCCAGGTCCGACTTGTCCGTCATGGGCAAATTCACGATTATTGAAAGAGGAAGAGTCCGTCAAAGATCCCTTCATGCAGAGAGGACATGAATTCCCCCTAAAAAGCTGCTGCCAACCGTCCTTCCTAGTCTGGTCCAAAAGGGTAGGAGAGGGCCGCCTCAGAATGTTTGGATCTCATCCGCAGATCACAACCCAGTCGAAACCTTGGATAAGAGAGTAAAACCAGCGACAATTGCGCCTTTTGAAGTCGGAGGTATTCGCTGCCTCGGGCGCGGATTCCCGCGTCGCCGGAGTGTGCGACTCGCCTATATGTCGCTGGGGTTCGGCAGGGACCGGGTCGAGTACTCATTTCTTCATGAGCTTTTTTCCCATCCCCCATGCCGGGCCGATCTCTTTCCCGAGCGTGAAATACGTGCGATCGGGGATGATGAGCAGGAAGGGATTGATCTTCTTGAGGTCGGGTTCACCTCCTGCCAGACACTCTTCCTCGCAGTAGGACGCGATGATTTCGCCGATGAAGAGTTCCTCTGCAGGCAACTCGACCGTCTGCACCAGTCTGCATTCCACGCTGAAGGGGCATTCCCGGATCATCGGCGCGGTCTTGAGCTTGCCGTAATAGGTCTCAAAGAGGGCTCCCTTGTCGACCTTGCTCCCGGAAACGAGACCGCAGTAATCCGTCACCTCGGCCATTTGTGAAGAAGGGATGTTAACGCTGAACGTCCCGTTCTCCCTGATGCCGGCGTTCGTGTAGTGGGCCTTGCTCATGGCAACCGCAAGGTAGGGCGGTTCGGGATTCACCATGCTGAACCACGCCACGGTGAGAAAGTTGGGCTTCCCCGACACGTTCGCCCCCACCAGCGAACAGGGCATCGGATAATAGACACGGCCCCTGCCGATTTCAATTTTTGCCATGACATGCCTCCCCTGTTCAGGACCTGCGCATGAATAACTTGGACAGACCGGTCTGAGAGCCGTTTGCCCTGAGGGTTTGAAGGGCGGATGAAGCCCGTTCGTGCTTCGATACCTCAGTATGAACGGACTTCGTCCACGGGTTGTTCAAGTCACTCTTGCGCGGTCACCTGGTCAAGAATGTTCCCTCTTCCTCTCCCTTGTCGCCTGCCCGACACGTTTTCCTATGAGGCGCCGGGCCTTCCTGATCTGGTCACCGCCGGCCTTCTTGGCTTCAAACATGGCAAGATCCACCCTCTTGACGAAGGCTTCTATCTCTTCGCCTCTCCCTGCCTGGGCGACTCCAAGGCTAAGGGTGACGCTTATCGAGGCGTGCTTCTGGCCGGAAGGACGGTAGGGGTATTGGGAGTTGAACTCGTTTCTGATTCTCTGTGCTACCACAGAGGCCTTGCGGAGGTCGGTTTCCGGGAGAAGGACCATGAATTCATCTCCACCGTAGCGGAAGCCCCGGTCGGTCCGCCTGAGCACGGAACGCAGGATGTCGCTTAAGAACCTCAGAACCCGGTCTCCTTCCAGATGACCGTAACGGTCATTGCAGTGTTTGAAGTTGTCCAGGTCAGAACAGATCAGGCACAGGGGCCGGCGGTACCTATCCGCCCTGTTCATCTCATCTCCGAGCACGGCATAGAAGTGCCGATGGTTGAAAAGCCCCGTGAGACCGTCCGTGATGGAAAGCTCCTGCAGCCTTGCCTCCATCTGTTTCTGGCGGGTGAGATCGTGGAAGAAACCCACGCTGCCCACTTCCTTTTCCTTCGCCCAGATAAGCGTGGCCGACAGCCTGATGGGCACCTTGTGTCCGGCCTTGGTGGTGACCTCGACTTCAAAATCCTTGAGCCTTCCCGGCCCCCCATAGTCCTCGCCGTACATGATCCTCTTGATCCGGCGGGCCTCCTTTGTGGAGGGATACAGGTCGCCGATGGTCATCTTTCCCACCGTCTCCTGCGCACTGTAACCCGTCAACCCTTCCGCCGCGTGGTTGAAAACGACGATCATGCCCTTTCGGTCGATGGCGATGATGCCGTCGGGACACAGGATAACCAGGTTTTCCAAGCAGACCTTCTCCTTCACCGTGCGGCCCTCCGATCTCTTCTTCACGCGCCCCTCCTCTTCCATCCGATTCTACCAGCCCTTGGTCCACATCTCACTGTCTTCGTAAACCTTCTCGTCCTCCAGATGGCCTTCTGCGGCGTCGCTCTCGCTCCATCGGGGAGGGTCGGGATCGTTCAGCACTTCGTTGTAGTACTCGTGCTGGATGAGCAGGCTCATGATTTCATTGGTGCCGGTCCAGATCTGGCAGAGCCTGGAGTCACGCACCATGCGCTCGATGGGAAACACGCTGGTGTACCCGATCCCGCCGATGATCCGCATGGCCTGGTTGCACACCTCCCAGCACATGTCGGTAGCGAATTTTTTGGCCTCACTGACCAGGCGCCGGGCCGAGGGGAGTCTCTCGTCGGCCGCCCTGCCCGCCGCATGGGTGAGGGCGCGTGCCGCGTCCAGCGAAGTGACCGCATCGGCCACCTTGAAGCTTACGGCCTGGAAGTCCCGGATGATTTTCCCGAAGGCCTTGCGCCGGTTGCTGTAACGCGCGGCCACCTCCAGGGCAGCCCTGGCCAGGCCCAGCGAGCCGCCGGCCGAGGTCAGGCGCTCGGGCACCATCATGGAGTTGAAGATCGTGGCCCCCTGATGGAGACCACCGATCAGGTTGGAGGCAGGTACCCTGACATCCTTGAAAACCAGTCTTCCCGTGCCGCCTCCCCGGGTACCCATCAGATTATAGAGATGCCCTACCTGAACCCCTTCCCGTGCCGCCTCAATGAGCAGGAGGCTGATCCGCTCGTGGGGTTTTCCCTGAGGGTTCGTCCTGCAGTAGACAATGAAGAAGTCGGCGCCGCTCGCCGCGACGACAAATCGCTTCTGGCCGTTCACGATGAAGTGATCGCCCTTGCGTTCCGCCATCGTCGTGGCTCCGAAGAAGTCGGAACCCCCGCGGGGTTCCGTGAGGGCTTCCGCGGAGACGAGCTTCCCCCGCAGCATGGGGCGGAGAAAACGCTCCTTCAGGTCGTCCGATGCGAAGCCATGCAGGGCCTCGCCCACGATGGAAGGCATGGAAAAGGCGCAGCCCAGGGCCATGCCGAGGACCCCGATCTCTTCCAGGGCCGCGATCTCCGCAGTCCAGGGGAGTCCACGGCCCCCGTATTTCGGTGAAAAGCGGAGTCCCAGGAGGTTGCGAACGCCCAGGGCCTCGACGAATTCCCTCGGGTAGGTGATCTCGTCCCGATCCATCTTCTTGAGGAGATCGGGGGGCACCTCGTTCTTCACGAATTCCCTCACTTCCCTTTTCAGGGCCAGTTCCTGATCCGTAAGCAGCACGTCCTGAAGCATGGTCACCCCCTGTCTGTTATGAAGGGTCGCATATTTGTCTTGACACTCATGAGCCGCCTCACCCTGCCCTCTCCCCCGGGCTTGGGAGAGAGGGTTGGGGTGAGGGGGCACGACCTGCAAATACTATTTCGAGACGATTCATACGCAGGCTACGTGGCTTTGCAGACTCAATCTGCGGACAGTCCCCGGGTGAGCGCCATCACATTCTGCCCCAGGACCCCGTGGTTGTAACCGCCTTCCAGAATCGCGAAGCATCCTCCGCCGGAGCGATCGGCGGCCTTCCTGACCTTCCGGCCAATTTCCTCAAAGTCGTCCGTGGCCAGGGTGCCCCCCCAGTCCAGTTCATGATTGTCGAATCCCGCGGAGATGCCGATGATGTCTGCCTCACAGCGATCCATTTCGTAGCCCACTTCCTTCATGTAGGCATCCCGGTCGTGGGCCTCAACATTGTAGACCGTGACCCACTCCATCTGTCATTGATCATTTGTCATCGATCATTTATTATTGGTGGCTGAGGGAGCGTATGCCCATGGGAATCGACGGGATTACTATAATGCCTGAGGGATAGGCGGGTCAAGGGGTCACGCGAACCCCGATTCACCACCAAACACCATCTGCTACGTTACGCTCATCCATCGTCCCTGCGGCGTACCTGAATGTACGCCTCGGTCCTCGGGATTTCGCAAGCCTTGCATATGGTGTTTGCTGGTGAATCGGGGCCGTAACGGATGGGTCTTACTGGGTGAACGCGAATTTGACGGTGGATTTGGGCGAAGGGGAGGCACAGGCGATGGGAAAAGATAGAGCAGGCCTTCACAAGGGCTACTGGGGAAAAATCCTTCATGTGGATCTCGCTGCCCGGACGATTTCCCATGAGAGTATGGACGAGCACTTCTACAGGAAGCTCCTGGGTGGCGTGGGAATCGGGGCCAAGGTCCTCTGGGACCGCATGAAACCCGGGGTCGATCCGCTGGGGCCGGAGAATGTGCTGGGCTTCACCCCGGGGCTGCTCACGGACACAGGGACGCTTTTCACCGGCCGTTTCACCGTGGCCGGCAAATCCCCTGCCTCGGGCGGATGGGGGGATGCGAACTGCGGGGGCTACTTCTCTCCCCGGCTGAAGAGGTGCGGCATAGACAGCCTGTTTCTCACCGGCGCGAGCAGTGAACCGGTCTACCTGTACCTGGATCACGAGAAGGCCGAACTGAGGGATGCCTCCCGGTTCTGGGGCATGGACACCGTGGAGACGGAGAGGGCGCTCAAGTCGCTCTGTGGAAAAGCGGCCCAGGTGGCCTGTATCGGTCCGGCAGGGGAGAGGCTCAGTACCATGGCCGGAATCTGCAACGACGGAGGCCGGATGGCCGCGCGGTGCGGGCTGGGTGCCGTCATGGGCTCCAAAAGGCTCAAGGCCGTGGTGGCAGCGGGAAAGAGCAGGGTGGGCATCGCCGACAGAGAGGCGATCCGGGACCTGAACCGGTCGTTCCTGAAGGCCATCGATCGTTTCCGGTTTCTGGAAGGGTTTCTGGGAGACCGTGTGCTCGGTCTCACGGGGAGGCTGGCAAGACCCGGTTTTCTCTACACCCGGCAGCCCTCGGACCTGTGGCGTTTGATCCTCAGAAAATTCGGGACCCCGTCGCTCACCGCCCTGAGCGCCGAAAGCGGGGACAGCCCCGTCCGGAACTGGACGGGCGTGGGGTACAGGGATTTTCCCCTGAGCCGGTCGCAGAAGATCGGGGCCGAGACCGTGGTCGGCTACCAGGTGAGTAAATACGGCTGCTTTTCCTGTCCCATCCGGTGCGGAGGCAAGATGCGGGTCCCGGAAGGGCCGCGCCCGATCGAGGAAATGCACAAGCCCGAGTACGAGACGATCTGTGCCTTCGGCACGCTCCTCCTCAACAATGACCTCCAGAGCATCTTCAGGATCAACGACCTCCTCAACCGGGCAGGTATGGACTCGATTTCCTGCGGTGGTGCCGTGGCCTTTGCTGTCGAGTGCTTCGAGAACGGGGTCCTCTCGATGGCCGATACGGACGGGCTGGAACTGCGGTGGGGGGAGGGGGAGGCCATGGTTCGGCTCGTTGGGAAGATCATTCGCCGGGAGGGGATCGGGGATATCCTGGCCGACGGGGTGAAGCGGGCTGCCGCGAGGATCGGAAGGGGATCCGAGCAGTATGCGGTTCACTGCGGCGGGGTGGAGGCCCCCATGCACGATCCCAAGTTCGACCCTGGTTTCATCCTCTCCTATTCCTGCGAGCCCACGCCGGGCCGGCACACCATCTCATCGTACCAGTACCTGGACCTCCAGCATCTGGAGAAGCAGTTCCAGGGGGCCGGGAAGGTGCCTTTTTTCACCACGAGGAAGGGACGGTACCGCTATGAGGGCAGGGGGGATGCTCTTGCCGTGGACAGCTTCTACAAAATGATCGTGGACTGTGCCGGGGCCTGTCTCTTCGGCACCCAGGTGGGCGGCCCGATCCCCCTCTGCGACTGGATGAACGCGGTCACGGGATGGGACCTGACCGCCGATGAGTACCTCCTGGCCGGCCAAAGGGTTCATCTTCTGAGGCATGCGTTCAACGTACGGGAAGGGCTGAATCCGGCTCGAGACTTCCGTCCCCACCCGAGGCTGTGCGGCATTCCACCCCTCGACAGCGGTCCTGCCAGAAAGGTAACGGTGGACTTCGACACCCTGGCCAGGTCCTACTACGAGGCCATGGGCTGGGAATGGGAGACGGGAAGGCCATTGCCGGCGCGGCTGAAGGAGCTGGGGCTGGAGGAGTTGGGCACGGTTCTGGGCGGCACAAAATGATTCGACATGAATCCGTGATGATCCTCAGATGCTTGAACCATAGATTTGGGCATCCTCAAGAATCCATACCCTCATTGAAAGCTGTGCTTTGGAAAGGGATACTTGAGGGTCTGGGGGTGCAGCTGAAAATGCATTCCCCCATTCCTGTTGGGTTTCAGAGATGAGAGTGCCCTGCAGCATGATGGACTGGCTTCACCCTTGACCCACAAGCCGAAACCACCCATACCACGCCCCATTGGGAGCGAGGTCTTATGCCCGCCGGTCACTTTGATTTAGTAGGGTTGTCTTTGCGTTCCTCCTCATCCTGGGTCTGGGGTGCCGTAGGCTGAGGACTGCCATCTTTGGGAACAACCTGTTCCTGGGCCTGGCGCGGCTTGCCCATTTTGGTGGCTGCCCCCCTTTGATGCTCCGGTAGTGCTGTTGCACACGCGGCAAAAAGCGAACCGATCATAAGACAGGACAAAACCGCTGCCAAATACCGTTTCATATAGATCCTCCTTGACCAGAGTAGTTGTATTTCTCCGCAAATACGATATCATATCTCGAAAAAACATTTAAAAGGAAAAATAGATGAAGATAAGAGCAGCGTCGTTCTTGTTGTTTCTGCTTGTCGCCTCCTGTGCAGGCATTCCAGAGCCATTTTCCATACCTAAAGTCTACCTGAACAACGGTGATCTGATGATGGACATTCACAAAGAAGCCAATGCCGTATCTGCACTGTCGGTCTCTCAGAACGGCCGCTATCTCCTTACAGTGGACAACGGCGGCACCTGGAATGCGACCGACCTTGGGATTGTGAGAATGTGGAACTTGGTCGAAGGGCGCCAGGTATTCAAGGGAACGAACACCTTGAAACTGGCCATGGCAGCCGCTATTTCGCCTGACGGTAGATATGCGGTGACAGGCGGTGAGACAAGAGGGACCGTGAAAGAGGCGCATGACCAATATGCCCTGAACGTATGGGACTTGAC
Organism: Deltaproteobacteria bacterium; assembly: GCA_016926135.1. The sequence goes on along the minus strand of JAFGPH010000464.1, from coordinate 4,132 downwards.
CGCTGGGACAATTGTAAAGAAATTCGAAGGGTTCAAGGGACCCTGGTTGTATGTCTATGATGTCAAATTCTCACTCGATGGCCGGTACTTTTTGGCTTCGAGTCTCAATGAGACATACGTGTTTGATACCAGGGACTGGAATGCCATTCGAAAATTTCCTGCAAAGGGGTGCGTAGCCGCCGGTTTTTCTCCTGACGGCAAGTGTATTCTTGCAGGTGATAAGGACGGCTTTCTCCATCTCTGGGAGATTGCCACATCAAAAGAAATCTGGCGCATTCATGGGCACAAATCGTGCTTGCTTGGGGAGGGCGCTAATTCCATTACCTTTTCCCCTGATGGCCGGTCTGTTGTGACCAGCTCGAGGTGCGATGACGTGGTTCGTGTGTGGGATGCGTTAAGCGGCAAAGCACTGAAGCAGTTTGCCGGTTTCGAAGTGGTTCAGGGAAGAAGAGATGGATGGTCCGGAGTGAATGGCATTGCCCTTTCCCCTGATGGAACGCAGGCTTTAATATTCGCAAAGCCGCTCAAAACATGGGACCTGAAAACGGGAAAAGAACTGGTGGATTTCTCGGGTGCATGGAAAGGTTTAGCCATTTATACAGGGAACACACTTTCCGGAGCGTATCACCCGGACGGCAGACGCGTACTGCTCAACCTGAGCGATTCAGCTGTCAGGATGTACGATGCTTCGACAGGCGAAGAAATGGCTATGTTTGTCGGCTTCGCGGACGGCGAATGGCTCACCATAACCAAAGAAGGATACTACAACTCCTCGGAAAAGGGGGCCCAGTACCTGAGCATCGTTGTTGGTGATCGCACCTACGGAGTGGACAAATTCTATGATGTCTTCTACAGACCCGATATCGTGGCAGCCAAGTTGCGGGGCGAAGACATCAGAGGGCTGGTGACCATAACCATGAGCGACGCCATCCAGAGCCCACCCCCCGTAGTCGAGATCACCTCCCAGCTGAGCCAGACCGACCAACCCAAGGTGAAGATAAGTTACCGGGTTAAGAGCACCGGCGGCGGCATCGGCGAGATTCGGCTCTTCCACAACGGCAAGCTCATCCAGTCGGACGGGTACTACAAGGAGATCGCCAGGTCCCCCTCCAACCAGATGCAACTGGCCGCAATCAACAGCAGGACGATCTATGAGGACATGCGCGGCATATCGGCCGTCAGGGAAAAGTTGGCATCCGCTCCGACGGCCAGCAAGTCGAAAGGCGAGTTCTTCGAAGGCGTCTGGGAAGTCGAGGCCATTCCAGGGGAGAACGAAATCAGTGTTGCCGCCTTCAACAGCAGCAACACGGTCCAGAGTTACATGAAGACGGTCAAGTTCCATTCAAGTCTCAAGCCGGAAGAGCCTCATCTATACATCCTGGCGATCGGCATCGACCAGTACAGGGACGCCAATGTCAATCTGAAGTATGCTGTCAAGGACGCCAGGGACATAGAGGAAAAGATAAAGGTCCAGGCCGCTACGCTGTACAACCCCCGGAACATCCATTATGAGCTGCTGACCGACCGGGAAGCCACCAAGGCGAACATCACCGGAAAGGTTGAAGCCCTTGCGAAAGCCGTGAAGCCCCAGGACAGTCTCATCCTCTTCGTGGCGGGTCATGGGGTTCTTCTGCAGAATCAGTACTACCTGCTCACCCATGATTATAACGGCAACATAAGCGAAGACAGTGTGATCAGTTCCAACGAGATTGTGGATATGTCGAAGAAAATGAAATCCTTGAGCCAGTTGTTTATCTTCGACACCTGCCATGCGGGGGGTGTGGACACCATCATCAGTGGTCTCTACGATGCAAGGATGTCTGTCCTGGCCAAAAAGATGGGGTTGCACATCTACGCATCAGCAAGTGCCAGGCAGGCAGCGATGGATGGATACAAGGGGAATGGGCTCTTCACGTACACCCTTCTGGATGGATTGAACAACAACAGGCAGGCCGACAAAAACAAAGATGGGAAGGTCAGCATTGTCGGGTTGGGTGAGTATTCCAGGAAGATGACCTGGAATATCTCAAAGCAGATCGGTCATGAACAGACGCCGCTCATTATAAACTTCGGGAAGGACAGCCCGATTTACAGGTTGCAGTGAGGTCTTCGAAAGCAATAGGCGAGTGATCGAACGTCTTCCTGGAACAAATGTATTTGGGCTAATATGAAGTCTCCGGCGTGAGCCTTGCCCGTCCATCATTGAAACGGAATCCTTGAAGATCGAAGTTCTTGAAGTGCGTATAGATTCTATTAGTTTCAACCACTTGTACCCCAACCGAGTATCATACTATGGAAGTCCATACCTCACCGTTTTGGCGCAAAAATCCCATGCAATATGATAGAGCAGGTTTATTTCTGTCATGAGCGGCCGAGTGCCACAAAGCCAGAGTCTGTCAACATGGAAGAGTTCTTGTCTTTCCACTCTAACGCCTCACTGTAAGGAGAAGCTGCCGAAGGACCTGGCGGCCCGCAGAGGCAGCCTACCAATCCGGTGAACAATGCGACAGCAAGCCAAAGCAAGATCAATGACGACACCCCTCCAAACCCGGGGGATGCATTTGCCTGGACCGGGACTGGGAAAAGGAGTTTTGCGATGGTCGGGGAACTGGCTCCGTAGCAACTCGACAGGGGGCCGCTCTGCCATCAGGGAAAATATGACCGCAACGGGCTTGCGTTTGAAATCCTCCGCTGCCATTCCATCACCCCCTAAACAAAAAGAGCCTCCCAGGGCTGCAATGACCCATGAGAGGCTCATTTCAGGATCACCTTGCGCGAACTCCGATCCATGCCGGACTCCCGAAGGCGGTCTTGTGCTGTGCGCTAACAGAACCTATTGAAAATGTGCGTGATTCATCCCGTTAGACGGGAAATGTCCTGTCTTGTCAAGGGGGATATGGGAGAACAAGGTCTCTCTTGACACATAAGACCCCGATGAACCATAATCATCCTCACACGAAGTGACCTGCAATCATCAAACCACTTGGAGATGCTATGGGAACTGCCGTCAAGAAAATCGATCCGGAGGAGTACATACTCGCGGTGCTTCCTCCAAGAGAGAGGCTCGATGCAGCACTGAAGATCGCTGGGGAAGTGTTCAAAAAAAAGTCTCTGACGCTGAGTGACATTGAATCCGCTGTGAAATCGGTCCGGAGGAAGGCTTACGCGAAGAAAAGGTAGGGTCGTGATCGATACGGGCGTACTCGTCTCCGCCTTTGCATTCGGTGGGACCCCGGCGAAGGCTGTGAAAAGGGTCTTTGCTGAAGCGGATATCTTCGTTTCTCTTGAACTCTTGAAAGAATACCGTGAAGTCCCCTTGGAGCTTCACGAAGAAGGGAAAATCGACTCTCGCCAGCTAAAGGCGCTCATTGCCGGGATTGCCACCGTTGTCTCTGGTGCAACCGTTGTTGTGCCGAAGAGAAAGCTCGCCATTTGCAGAGACCCTGAAGACGACATGCTCCTTGAGTGCTGCAAGGCCGCTCGTGCAGACATCCTGATCACAGGGGACAGGGATCTGCTCGACCTGAGGAGTATTCCTTTCCCTCTTACCGTCATGAATCCCGCTCGTTTTGTTGCCCAATGAGATCAAGGTGAGGCTAGACGTGGATCGCGTGGATCGGGACGGGTATTCATTTATTGACATGGGTCATCCCGTAACGTTGAGACCCTTCTGTTCCACGGCGTTTGAGCCCTGCTTTACAGAGCGATCAATAAATCAATACCCGTCCCCCCTTACGTCCCGAGCAGCCGGACAGCGTCAGGCTTTGGCCAACTCCAGACCTAATTCCAGAGCCTTCCTGTTCAGGTCCATCAGGTCTGCCGGGACGCGGCTTTCCAGCGCGTGGAGGATCGATTCCGTGCTCACCAGTTCAGTCATACCCAGCATGGCGCCCAGGACAAAGATGTTGTAGACGATGGGGTTGCCCAGTTTTTCCACAACCGCGTCGTGCATGGCCAGTTCCACCTGCCGGGCGTCCACCTTTCTCTGGAGGGTGACGAAATGGCTGTCTGTGAGCAGGAGGCCGCCGGGTCGGATGGTGCCTGAGAATTTGCTGTAGGCCTCCTGAGTCAGGCAGATGAGGATATTGGGCTGGTTCACCTTGGGGAAACGGATTTCCCTGTTGGAGATGAT
>JAFGPH010000463.1 GCA_016926135.1 Deltaproteobacteria bacterium | reverse complement strand
GGGTGAACAACTGGACGGCCGTTCGCAGGAGGCGGGGGAAATTGAAGAACTGGCTCTTCCCGTAGGCACGGTGGAAGTGGTGGACCGGGACCTCTTCGAATTTGCATTCCACATCCTGGAGTTTTTTGACCATCTCAAGGCAGATGGTTCCGGAGGTGGATTGGAGCCTTACCCGGTCCAGGACCTGTCTCCGGATGAGACGGAAATCGCAGTCCACATCCCGAAGACGGAATCCGAAAACGAAGCGCATGAGGTGATGATACAGACGGCCGATGATGACACGGTGAAGAGGGTCATGTCGCTCAATCTTGTAGCCGTTGACCATATCCGTGTCCCCGCGGACGGCATCTACGAGCCTCGTCAGTTCCCTCGGGTCATACTGGGCATCGCCGTCCGTGTAAAAGATCCAGTCCTTGTGGGCTGCGCTGAAGCCGCTCCTCAGGGCGGCTCCGTAACCCTGGTTCCGAGGGTGCGTGATGATTCGGAGCTGGGGATAGACTGCGGCGAGTTCCTGCAACACGTCTCCTGTGTAGTCCATGCTGCCGTCATTGACGACGATCACTTCATAGTCATCCGTCACCTTGGGCAGGGTGCGGATGGCACAAAGAATCATGCTGGGAATGGTCCCGCCGTCATTGAAGGCGGGAAAGAAGGCACTGACGCTGTTCAGTTTGTTCATCGGCAATTTCCACTTGCTCTCACGCAGCGGTGAGGGGTTTTCGGGCCACGCCCATAATGGACAAACCAAAAGGGATTGGCCATTTGCTGACGATTCGAGACTCCATGAGGAGACAGCCCTTGAGAAAACCTTCCAGGGGTCCGAACTCTATGGCCAGATCGGAGGCGGATTGCTCGGGAAGCCACCGTTCACACACCCTCTTCACCAGGGCAAAGGGAAAGAGGATAGTGTTGACATGGGTCATCATCTCCGGAACCAAACCGCTCCCGATCATCTTCCGCCTCAGTTCCTTCATGGTGTAACGGTGCCCGGTCGATACGCGCCGATCATGCGTTCCCCTCAGCCAGTCGTAGGCAGGTACCCTCAGGAGCAGGCGTCCGCCTGGGACGAGGACTCGAAAGCACTCTTGGAGGGCCGCCTCGTCATCGAGCAGGCGGAAATAGAGGACATCCAGCGAGACGACGAGATCGAAGCTCTCCTCGACGAACGGGACTGCCGTCACAGAGGCCATGAGAAGCCTTCCGTGGCCCCGTTCCCTACAGAAACGAAGGGCGTGGGGAGACAGATCAATCCCCACGGTTTTTCCGTAATCGGAAAGCCATGTCATCGTTCCCCCCGTTCCGCATCCTGCGTCCAGGATCCTCAGGGTGCCCCCCACGGCGTAATGGGCGTCCAGGATCCTTCGGGTAATGGCGGCCATCCCCAGGTACCACCAGTGAGACCCTTCCGCCTTGCACATGATTTCGTATTCCGAGGATTTCACGGGATATCCTTTGTGCAAAGGACCAAGACGTCGGCAAGGGGCAAATCCCGGTCGGCCCGGATCACCTCTTCGACTCGAAAGCCCGATCTCTTCAGGAGATCCAGTATGGAAGGCACGGGGCGGTACCAGAGCCTATCCGAGAGATTGAGCAGCCTGTCGATAGAGTAGGTTACACAGAACTTCCAGAAGGGGGTCCTGTCCACATCCAGGATGGCGAGGATGCCGCCACTCCCCAGGCATCTATGGATCTTCCGGAGCAGCACCTCCAGACGGTCATCACGGATGTGATGCAGAACGTCCGTCATGACGGCCGCATCGAAGGGTTCGGGTTTCAGTCTCTCCACGTTTCCCAGGAGGAAGGTGATATTGGATCTGTTGCCTGCGGAGCGGCTCGCCACGGCAATCCTTTCTGCGTTGAGGTCTATCCCTGTAACCATGCGATCAGGTCCCCTCAGGACCAGAAGATTGCTCAAGATACCGTAGCCGCATCCGAAGTCGAGGATCCGGCCATTTCGAGGAAGAAGAGACTCCAGCAGCCCAAACGGACAGAGTCTCCATCTCGTCTTCAGATAAAAGGATTCCCATGGCGAGAGGGGCCGGTAGAGATCGAGGAGGGGGGACGGTATCCTAGGAAGCATGTCTCTGGCCGGGCGCTCCGAAGAATTCGCGAATTCGGGTGCAGATGGTGTCCATATCCTTCGGGTCCAGTTCGGGAAACATGGGCAGCGAGAGGATTCTCTCACATGCCCTTTCCGTGATGGGCAGAGAGTCGCACTTCCCGAACCGATCGAGATAGAAAGGCTGCAGGTGCACGGGAACCGGGTAGTGAATGGCACACTGTATCCCCCCCTTCCCCAGAAAACCCATCAAGTCGTCCCGAATGGACTTCTCCCGGCACTGGAGTACGTATTGATGGTAGACATGGGTCACTCCGGCGACCTCCGATGGGAGGGTTATGGGCAGGGATTTCAATTGATCCGTGTATGTGCCGGCCAAATGGATCCGTTTTTGGTTGTTCGCATCGAGATGCCTCAGCTTGACCCTGAGGACGGCAGACTGGAGTTCGTCCAGCCTCGAATTGAACCCCTGGATACAACTGATCCGCTTTTCGTTCCACCCGTACTGCCTGAGGGCGAGCAGCCTCTCGTGGATTTCCGGGCGGCTGGTGGTCACAGCGCCGCCGTCTCCAAGGGCTCCCAGGTTCTTGGTGGGGTAGAAACTGAACGTCCCCGCATCTCCCCACGAGCCGACCCTGCGGCCTTCGACCATGGCGCCATGGGCCTGGGCGCAGTCTTCGATAAGGACCAGACCGTGTTGTCGCGCAAAATCCAGGAGGGGCCGAAGATAGGCCGGTCGACCGTAGAGATGCACCGGGACGATGGCCTTGGTATTCTCGGTGAGGGCATTTTCCAGAAGGCCGGGGTCCAGGGTATGGGTGGCGGGATCGATGTCCACGAGCACGGGAACGGCACCGCACATCTCAATGGCTGAGACCGTGGCCACAGCAGTGTGAGAAACCGTGAGGACCCGGTCCCCGCGACCGATACCGAAGGCCTTCAGGGCGAGGCAGATCGCTTCCGTGCCATTGGCCATCCCCACGGCATATCGGGCATCCACGAAATCCGCAAACTCCCGTTCGAACGCCTCCGTCTCCTTTCCGAGGATATACCAACCGCTTGCCAGGACTCTCTGCAGGGCATCGTCGATTTCCTCTCCAAGAGCGAGGTAGTTTGCGAGGGGGTTGTTCTGGGGAATCATAGGTAGTGTTCGATATATCGCCGGTAGTAGTTCAAGGTTCTTGTGAGGCCTTCCTCCAACCCTGTGCGTGGGTTCCAGTGGAACTCTCTTCGTATTTTTTCAAAATCGCCGTAGTAATCGCCGATGTCAATGACCTTGCGCTTGGTCGGGAAGGGAAGGATGCGGCATTCTCCTTCTCCTTGGACCTTGATCATCAGGTCTGCGAGTTCCTTGAGGGTGATGGGTTCAGTGCTCCCGAGGTTGTAGACCTGGCCGTTGGCTTCATTGGAGAGGGCCACCGTCAGGATAGCTTCGACCGCGTCATCCACGTAGTTGAAGTCCCTCACCTGGTGGCCGTCTCCCCAGACGTCAATGGGCCTCTTTTCGATCAAGGCCCTGATCCATACCCCCAGGAAGGTCTGGCGGGCGTCCTTGACACGCATTCGGGGTCCGTAGGTGTTCGTAAGCCGGAGGGCGGTGGCCCTGACGTCGTACACATGGTTGTAGAGAAGGTGATACCATTCCCCGGCCATTTTGTGGATGCCGTTCACATCCACCGGTCTTATGGGATGCTCTTCACTCACGGGCAGGAAGTCCGGTTTGCCGTAGATCTGTCTGGTGCTCGCATAGACCACCTTGATCGCAGGGTTGAACCTGCGGCAGGCCTCCAGGATGAAGATCTGTGCCCGGCAGTTGATATCCAGATCGACAAAGGGGTTCTCCATGGAGTCAATATGGCTGGTCTGTCCGGCGAGGTTAAAAAGGTAATCCTGGCCTTTCATGAGATAGGCCATGCTGAATTCGTCACGGACGTCGGCGATGTTGATCCGTATCTTGTCTTCGTAACCCCTCAGGTTGAACAGATTGCCGCCGTACTGGGGGATAAGGCTGTCCACGGCGACCACCCGGGCGCCCAGTTCTGCGAGATGTATGGCCAGGGTGCTCCCGATAAAGCCCAGTCCACCTGTAACGATGACCTTCTTGTCCTGAAAGGCGCCGAGTTCCATAGCCGGGTTCCGTTCGGGGCGTGATGATACAAAACAAGACTACTCCATACAGGTTTTGGGAAGGCATATCAAGGGATTTGTACCCCCTGGTTCGCGTGCAAACGCTCATGACCAGGTGACTGCTTCTTGCCACCCCCGAGGATGAAAATCCCCTCTCCACCCAAGTGGTGGGAGAGGGTCGGGGTGAGGGGGGTGTTTTCACGGTAAAAGAGAGAAATCCGTAAGAGAGGCTTGATTCAGTGCCTGGTTCTTCCTAAGATATGCAAGCCGCGAACAGTGCTCCTTCGGTCAATACCCGTGGCGGGGTCGTCCGGAAGGGCCTAAAGGGGAACAAGGGATTTACATGGGCTGTTTATGGTGGGAAAAAGGTCAACAAAAGGGTGGCTCCGAGCTGCTGGCCTGATCCTGATCCTGGGGAGCGCGGTGCTCCTGTCGGTATGGATGAGGGCCCTCTGTGAATCCAGGGAGGCCTATTATCAGGGAGAACAATACTTCAAGAAGAACGGATATATAAAGGCTATCACCTTTTTTGACCGATCCATTCACTGGTATAGCCCTTTCAGTCCCTATGTTGAGAAATCGGCTGCACGGCTTTGGGAGATAGGCCAGATTGCGGAAAGGAACGGGGATCTCGCCCTCTCACGGGTAGCTCTGACCGCCCTGAGGAGCGGATTCAAGGCTGCAAGTGGGCTTTTTTCTCCGGGCAGAGAGTGGATAGAGAGATGCGAAGCCCGAATGGAGCAACTCCGCCGTATGGAGGAGGTCCAAAAGGGTCTTGATCCAGGTCGTTTTCGGACGCAAAAGGGGGTACCGCCGCCGAACCTGTTCTGGACCCTCATCCTGGAAATCGGCTTCCTGGGGTGGGTCGGATCGGTCATCTGCCTTGTTCTCTGCGGCGGCGGAAAAGGGGAGGCCGGGGAGGAGAATCGCGGTAGCCGGGCATTTGCCCGGTGGGGCGGCCTTCTGGCCCTGTTTTACGCCATGTGGATCATCGGCATGATGAAGGCCTAAGTACCTGTAGGCAGAGAATCAGTTCTCCAGCCTCTTCAGCGCAAGATGCAGGTTGTGACGGGCCCTGTGATCTTCGGGATTGATCCTCAGGGCCTCTGAGAAATGCCTGATCGCCTCCCTGGTCCTTCCGGACTTGAGGAAAATGTAGCCCAGGTTGGTATGGGCAATCCAGTTGGACGGGTCCACCTTG
>JAFGPH010000462.1 GCA_016926135.1 Deltaproteobacteria bacterium | reverse complement strand
CGGCCTTTCTTCTGATGGGCGTGCTGGGTATCCTGGTGGGAAGGCTCAATGATCGATTCGGGCCGAGAGGCATTGTGGCGCTGACCGCCCTCTTTTACGGCGCCGGCTACATCCTGCTTTCGCGGCTCGACTCGGTGGGGCAGTTGTACCTGTTCTACGGCGTGGTGGTCGGCATCGGCCTGAGTTCCATCGACGTCATTCCGCTGACCACCACGGCCCGCTGGTTTGTCCGGCGACGGGGAACCATGACCGGTGTTGTCAAGGTGGGGACCGGTGCCGGACAGATGATCATGCCCATGACGGCCGGCCTGCTGATCGTGCACTTCGGCTGGCGTTACGCCTGTATCGGCGTCGGGATCATCGCGTTCGTCTTAATTGTCGGATCGGGGCAACTGCTGCGCCGCGATCCGGGGCAAATGGGTCTTCTGCCGGATGGGGACCGCGAATCCGGGAAGGGCATCGTGCAAGGATCACAGGAGGGGTTGACCCTTCGGGGCGCCCTTCGGACCGGGCAGTTCTGGGTGATCTTCACGATCTACCTCGTGGCGGTCGGGTGCCTCATGACCGTCATGGTGCACATCGTGCCCCATTCCCAGGACAGCGGCCTGGACCCCATCAAGGCGGCGGGGGTGCTGTCCACCATCGGCGGGGTGAGCATGCTGGGCCGGATCACGACCGGCCTGGCCATCGACAGGATCGGCAACAAGAAGTCCATGCTCATCTGTTTCACCCTGCTGATTCTCTGCCTCCTGTGGTTGAGGGTGGCCGGGGAGATGTGGATGCTCTATCTCTTTGCAGCGTTCTACGGTGTGGCCCACGGCGGCCTCTTCGTCCTGATTTCGCCGACGGTGGCCTGGTTGTTCGGGATGGGTTCCCACGGGGTCCTCATCGGTCTGGTGGCGTTCAGCGGAACCCTGGGAGGGTCCTTAGGCCCGGTCATGGCCGGCCGCATCTTCGATACGGTTCAGAGTTACCAGCCGGTCTTCCTGATCCTGATCGGGATGGGCATTGTGGGATTGATCCTCACCCTGTTTCTAAAACCGGTCGCTGTCTCAGGTCTCGACGGCAGTGTCCTGTCCCAGAAATACCTGTGCAAATCCCCGGTGATCGAGAGACCCCCTGGGGGTGGTCGTTCAGGCCCCTGACAAAGCGTGTAAGCCTTTGCCGATAGGCGGCAAGGGCTTACACACCTTTCCCCGTGCATTCCTAGCAAGGCTCTCCTTCTTTTCCCCTTCTTGCGGGATAACTGGCTGAAATGTAAGGGGTCATGCCCCGGCCTTTTGCCGTGGTAGGATTCTTGCAGTGCATCCTCCCAAAGAGCAGGAAATTGAAACATGAGACGTGGTTGACACCTTACAACACCCGGAGTCGTTACCGGCCTGAGGAAGAAATCATGGTAGAGAAGTTGCTCGTTTTTCAGCACCACCTGAACCCCCTTCATCTCTACTGCCGCCTCCTGGACCAGGGCGTAAGCAGGAGAGTCTCCCTCTCGGTATGCAGATCCTACGAACTTCTCCTTTTCATCTGGCTTACGTGGGTAACCAAGACCATGATTCATCTGTGCTGTCTCCTCAACAGATCTTTGAGTATTCATGATGAGATCAGGAAGGCCTCGTCATGACAGGCATCCCGATATGTCCAGGTAAACCTGTCCCCCAAACGACCACCATTCTCCTCGTCAGTCCCGGCGTGAAACGGTCTGCAGGATTCAGGAAGAAGATCAGGGAGGGCAAGCGATGGGTGAAGAAAGGACGGTTGAACGAGGGATTCAGTCTCTGGTAGGAGAATACAGGAACGCATTCAGGATTCCGGAGAACCTGGATTACTATTCGGAAGCAGACTACAAGGCGGCTGAGAGGCAATTCGTCAGGTTTGCGGTGGAGCATTGCAGGCTTGATTTCCTCTTGAGTCAGGGGTGAACGGGCGGGAGGTTTGCAACTCCCTTCGGCTTTTCCATCACTCCATCACTCCGGTACTCCAATACTCCATCACGCCAATGCGCCATACCTTCTGATGTAGTTCTTCACGCTCACCTTCCTGGCCGTGTTTTCCGAGCTCATGTAGCGGATCTTGCCGAAGATGGCCCTCTCCGGCCCCCAGGCCCTGTCGTAACGTCCCAGCACCCAGAAGATGCCGCTGCAGGAGTTGGGGTCGCGACCGTCCAGGGCATACCTGTTGTTGAGTTCGATCATCACATCCAGGGCCTTGCAGGGGCTCGCGGACCACTCCAGGATCTTCTTGCCCCAGAGCATGCGGAGGTAGTTGTGAATGAAGCCCTCCCCGACGAGCTGCATCTGGGCGGCGTTCCAGAGAGGGTCATGGGTCCTTCCCTGCTCGAATTCCTCGAGTGAATAGAGATAGCGCCGCTTGTCCTTTTCGTGGGCCTTGAGGGTTGCGAGTGCCCAAGGGGGCAGGGATTCATAGCGGTCATGGTCCTCCCGCTTCGAGCACATGTTGAAACCCAGTTCCCGCCAGGTGACGAGTTGATCAAGGAAGGCCTCACCCGGAGCGCTCATGCCCCACCATCCGCTTCGCGATCCGGTCGCCTTCGGGGAAAGCCTGTCGAAGAACCACCCCTCCCTCTCCATGATTCCATGGAAGATTTCGTGGACGGAGATGTGACCGAAGTGGAGATAGGGGGAGAGGCCGCTCGTCGCCTCCAGCTCGGGCTGGTTGCGGCCTTCCTCGTAGCCGGGAAGCTTCTCTTCCAGGAAGACCCTGCATGTTTTTCGAGCCTCTGCGGACCCGCCGGGCCGCTTCACCATGCCGACCCGGTGATCGATGGGGAACGAGGAGAGGGTGCCTCTGCGACCATTGAGGAGTTCGGCGGAGACAGCCGGCCAGCGCCCGCGAATCTCCTGCGTGAGGGCGTCGAGTCCCGGCAGTCTGGCGCCCCGGAAGGGATCGTCTTTCGGGAGTTCGATCAGATGGTCGGGCAGATGCTTTTGGAGAAAACGCCTGAAGGCAAAGGCGGTGGGAAAGACGCGGTCCGCGGCCCGCATGGGGAGCAGCCCGTTCGAGTCCACTTCTTCCACCCGAACCGGCATCCTTCGGGCCGCCGAAGCAACCATCCCGGGCAGGAAGAAGGCCGGGAAATCGTCGGTGACGACGACGCACGCCCT
>JAFGPH010000070.1 GCA_016926135.1 Deltaproteobacteria bacterium | reverse complement strand
TGCGGGAGACTCACGGCAGGCAACTTCGGCGACGTGCTGGTGGTCGGCGGGGGGATCAGCGGTATCCAGGCCTCTCTGGATCTGGCCACGGCCGGGTTCAAGGTCTACCTGGTGGAGAAGGCGCCCAGCATCGGGGGCCACATGGCCCAGCTGGACAAAACCTTCCCCACCAACGACTGCTCCATGTGAATTCTGGCCCCCAAACTGGTCGAGGTCGGCCGGCATCCCAACATAGAGGTCCTCACCTACACGGAAGTGGACAGGGTGGAGGGCGAGGTAGGCAACTTCAAGGTAACGCTGACGAAGAAGCCGAGGTATATCCTCGAGGAAAAATGCACGGGCTGTACCACCTGCGTGGAATACTGCCCGGTCAAATACCCGGATCAATACAACCAGGAAATATCGAAGAACAAGGCCGTGCATGTGTACTTTGCACAGGCGATTCCTCTCATCACGTACATTGACGAGAGCTGTCTTTACCTGAAGGAGAAGAAGTGCCGCATTTGCGAGGGGGTCTGCAAGAACAACGCCATCGACTTGAATCAGACGCCGGAGAAGAAAGAGATCCAGGTCGGGGCGATCATCCTGTCCGCGGGCCTGGAGCCGTTTGATCCGAAGGTCAAGCAGGAATACCGCTACGGGGAGTTTCAGAACGTGGTCACCAGCATGGACTACGAGCGGCTGCTTTGCTCTACGGGGCCCTACTCGGGCGAGATCCTGCGGGCTTCAGACCTGAAGCACCCCCACAAGATCGCCTGGATTCAGTGCGTGGGCTCCAGGCGGGTCACCCCGGGCGACAAGAGTTACTGCTCGGCGGTGTGCTGCACCTATACCCAGAAACAGGCGATTCTGACCAAAGATCATCACGCGGAGGCCGAGTGCACGATCTTCCACAACGACATCCGCTCCTATGGGAAAGACTTTGAGCGTTACTACGAAAGAGCGGAGAAACTTCCCGGGGTCCGGTTCATCCGGAGCTACGCATCCATTGTGAGAGAGGACCCGGTGACCAAGAGTGTCACGGTCCGGTATTCCAACCCTGAGGAGGGCGTCAAGGAAGAAGAGTTCGACATGGTGGTTCTGTCCGTGGGGCTGAATCCCCCGGTCGGGGTGAAGGCCCTGGCGGAGAAATTCGGCATTGAGCTCAGCCCGCACGATTTCTGCAGGCTCGATCCCGTCAACCCCATGCTGACCAGCAGGCCCGGGATCTTTGTCAGCGGCGGCCTGCAGGGTCCGGTGGATATCCCCGAGTCGGTCTTCAGCGCGAGCGGGGCCGGATCCCAGATCGGCGAACTCCTCGACTACAGACGGGGAAATCTCTCCAAGGAGAGGGTGTACCCGCCGGAAAGGGACGTCTCTCAGGAGGATCCCAGGATCGGGGTTTTTGTGTGTCACTGCGGGGCCAACATCGGAAGGATCGTGGATGTTCCTTCCACCGTGGAATACGCCTTGACCCTGCCCCATGTGGTGCATGCTCAGGAGCAGCTGTTCTCGTGCGCCACCAACTCCGCCAAAGAAATAACGGACATGACCAAGGAGAAAGGCCTCAACCGCGTGGTGGTTGCAGCCTGCTCCCCCAGGACCCTTGAACCGCTCTTCCGGGATACGCTCCGGGAGGCGGGAATCAATCAGTACTACTACGAAATGGCCAACATCCGGGAGCACAATTCCTGGGTCCATTCCAAAGAAAAGGAAGAAGCCACGGAGAAGGCGAAGGATATCATCCGGATGTCGGTAGCGCGGGCATGCCGGCTGGAGCCGTTGCAGGAGTTTGACCTGCCGGTGAACAAGGCGGCCCTGGTACTCGGCGGGGGGATCGCCGGCATGACCTGTGCCCTGTCCATCGCCAATCAGGGGCACGAAGTTCACCTGGTGGAGAAGGAAAATGAGCTCGGGGGAATCGCGCGAAGGATCCATTCGACGCTGGAAGGACTGGATGTCCGGCAGTATCTGAGGGACCTCATCCAAAGGGTTTATCAGCACCGCCTGATCCGTGTGTACCACAACGCAACCATCACCGGGGCCACCGGGTATGTGGGGAATTTCGTGACCACGGTGAAGTCCGAGACAGGGGTTTCGGAGATCAAGCATGGCGCTGCGGTCATCGCCATAGGGGCAGATGAGTATAAGCCGACAGAATACCTTTACGGCCAGGACGACCGGGTCATGACCCAACTGGAGTTGGAAGAGCAGATCGCCCAGGGGAGCGAAAAGGTGCTGAACGCCCAGACCCTGCTGATGATCCAGTGCGTGGGCTGCAGGAATGAAGAGAGGAATTACTGCAGCAGGCTGTGTTGCAGCGAATCGGTCAAGAACGCACTGGAGCTGAAAGAGAAGAACCCGGACATGAACATCTACATCCTCTTCCGGGACATGAGGACCTACGGGTTCAAAGAGGATTATTACCGGGAAGCGGCGGAGAAGGATGTGAGATTCATTCGCTACGAGCCGCAGGACAAGCCCGAGGTGGAGCCGGGGGAGGCGGAGGACGGCCGACCCGTGCTGAAGGTTACGGCGACGGACTATATTCTGGGGAAAAAGGTCCAAATCGATGCGGATATCATCGCCCTGGCCGCGGCCGTACTTCCCTCGGCGACCACCAGGGAAGTGGCCGGGCTGTTCAAGGTGACCCTGAGCCCCGACGGCTTCTTCAAGGAGGCCCATGTCAAATTGAGACCTGTCGAGTTTGCGACGGACGGCGTCTACCTCTGCGGATTGGCCCACTATCCGAAGTTTATACAGGAAACG
The DNA here is from genome assembly GCA_016926135.1 of Deltaproteobacteria bacterium. The sequence goes on along the minus strand of JAFGPH010000070.1, from coordinate 114 downwards.
GTCAACCAGGCTTACGGGGCTGCAGGCCGGGCATTAACGCTTCTCTCAAATGATATCGTCGTAGCCTCAGGCTCTGTCTGCGAGATCGATGAGAAGAGGTGCATGGGGTGCGGG
>JAFGPH010000461.1 GCA_016926135.1 Deltaproteobacteria bacterium | reverse complement strand
TTGGCGGAGAGGGTGGGATTCGAACCCACGTGCCCCGCTTTTAACGGGACAAGTCGATTTCGAGTCGACCCCGTTACGACCACTTCGGTACCTCTCCGCAATGTGCTGTCATCGAGCCTGGTGGCAGCATCGGTCAACCGTGGACCTTTTCATGGCCGGGGTGTTGCCCCCTGTCACCCCTGCGCCGCCGGAAAAACTCCTGCATCAGGCGGGCACACTCCTGTTCCATGACCCCGGAAACCACCTCGATCCTGTGGTTGAGGCGGCTGTCACGGGAAACGTCGTAAAGAGACCCGGCAGCGCCCCCTTTCGGGTCGGCGGCGCCGAAAACCAGTCGCGAGACCCTTGCATTCAGGGCGGCACCCATACACATGAGGCAGGGTTCGACGGTTACAACGAGCGTGGTTCCGGTCAGACGGTAATTGCCGTAGCGGGCTGCCGCAATCCTCAAGGTCAGCATTTCAGCGTGAGCCGTGGGATCCTGAAGGGAGAGGGTCCGGTTGTGGGCACTGGAGACGATCTCCCCTGCCTCGTCGGCAAGCACCGCCCCCACCGGCACTTCACCCTCCAGAGATGCCTTTTCTGCCTCCCTGAGTGCCTCGTTCATCCAATGGCCAAAACCCGAATCCATCCGGAAATACCTCTAACATGGATGCAGGGAACCGTCAACCGGGTTGTTTTCCACGGTGATTTTGGCCTTTGGATTTTTCAGGCCGGCGTGATAATGTAAGACAAGCTCAGGATGTCCGCAGGAGATTGCCTCATGGCATGGCAGGCAGTGAACAACAAGCAGAAAATAAGGGAGATCATTGAATACCTGATATCCAGGAAACTGGAGGTCTTGGTGAGGGTGAGCCAGGAAAAAGAGGCGTTCACCACCAAGATCATGAAGTTCCGTCATGACGATCCTACCAGCAAGATCGGCAAGAAACCCGAACTCGTCATTGAAAAGCTCATCCCTGACAAAGGAAACTCGCTCATTCAGTCCTTCCCCAATGTGGTCATGGAGTTTACGGTGAACGTCAACCAGTGCCGATGTGCGGTCAAGTTCATCGGGATCAGCAGCGAGTACCCCCACTTCGGGTTCATTGTGAGTGCCCCTGAGTCTGTCGAGGTGCTCGAAAGGCGGAAGGAAGAGAGGGTGGTCTACGATCTTCCCGATTTTGTCTCCGCAGACCTCAGGTTGCCTCAAGGCGCTCCAGATGCCAAATTGTACTCCCTCAATGTCGTGGACAGTTCGCTTCATGGCCTTGGCATCCTGCTCGCCAAGAAGGACTTCGAGGTTCTCAAGTTTGTGAAGCCCGGGGACCGCCTGAGGGATATCACCTTTTATGCCCCGGCTGCCGTCATCAGGGTGGATGGAACCGTCAGGCATATCACGAGGGTCGATTGGGGCCGGCATAAGGGTTCTTACATCCTCGGCATTGAATCACAGGAGATCATCGAGAGCAGCAGGCAGCATGAGCACTGACCGTGCACGCCGCAGGGGAAGAACAGAGGTGCGGGCGAAGAAGGGCAAGCTCGCCTCCGAGTTGGATGTCCCCAGAGAAGAGGAAGTTTCGCGAGAGAAGGAGAAGGCCCGGGTATTGAGACGGTCGGCCTGGTGGACGAGAAAGGTTTCGGAAGGAGTCTGTCATTACTGCCGGCGCAAGGTAGGGAGCGCTTACCTGACCATGGATCATGTGGTTCCCCTCAGCAGGGGTGGTAAAAGCAGGAAAGGAAACCTCGTCCCCTCGTGCAAGGAGTGCAACAACAGGAAGAAGTCTCTTCTCCCCCTCGAATGGGAGGAGTACGTGAGGCGTCTGGCCGAGGAGGCAGATCTCCGATAGCCGGCCTCAGGACTTCTTGACCAAGACGGCAGATCCCTGGATCTCCCCCCGCTCGATTCCCACGTAATCCGAGGCTTTCCCCATGTTGACGGCAATCTCCAGGAGTCCGGAACTGTTGATCAGGGCCATGGGTCGGCCTTCTTCCACGTCCGCATATATCCTGCCAAGTCCTTCTACGGTCAGTTGACCCACGTGAATCACCGGCTGTGCCGTGCCCAGGTAACGACTCAATTCCTCCGCTTCGATGTTGGTAATGAGGTTGCCGAAGTGATCGACGCGGATGATCTGACCCCAGAGCATCCCTTCCCGGCAACAGGGGGAGGGGAAGGTGATCTTGATCGCATCGGTAATTTCCCTGCCCAACGAGTGAACATCCGTGCCCAGGGAGAGATACGCCGCCACCGGCGCGAAAACATCCCGGCCATGGAATGTGTGGGTGACGTCGGGGAGGAAGAAGCGGCTTTCCGTCAGTTGCACGACCGTTGCAGGTCCATTGACCTCGATAACCGGCCAGAAGAGGCCGTTATCAGGGCCGACGAAAAGGTGACCGTCGGCCTCCAGGGCGATGAGTCTTCGGTCGCTTCCCACCCCCGGATCCACCACCGCCAGATGGACGGTTCTTTCGGGAAAGTAACGGTAGGTTTCCCGGATGATTCGGGCCGCCTGGTGGATCGACCCCCTGTCGATCTGATGGGTAATGTCCACGATTCTGGCCCCCGGATTGATCGAGAGGATGACCCCCTTAATCATGGCCGCATAGGGGTCGCTGAGCCCGAAGTCGGTAAGCAGGGTGATGATGCCGGAAGCTTTCAAGGCCAGTCCTCCAGAAGCCCGGGAACGATCTCTCCCGCCTTTCCCAGGAGGGTGAAGTCCATGAATCCGGAGTGGGGCGTTGTCTCCAAATCGACGATGGCCTTGTGGGCCGGATTGAAGGTGACTTTGCTGATGAGGTCTCGGCGCCAGTTGTAGAACTGCCAGACCAGTTCCGGGTCCTCGTGAAAGGCTTGTGGGGTTGCCAGCTCCATGGCATTGTGGTTCCTCCAGAGCCCGTCTGCACCCCTGAACGTGGGGACGCCGCTTTCAGCGGAAATGCCGGCACCGGTCAGAGGAACCCACGGCGGCGCAGGAGCACAGGCATGCTGCCAGGAGGACCGTCAGAACAACAATTCGGAAAAGCTTCATCCCCTGCCTCCATCTCCCATGTGCGGCCGGCTGTCCTGGTGAGAATGATGTGTTTGACGAACACAAACATGCCCTGGACTGATTGAAGAATAATACAATCGGGCTCTTCGTGTCAACGTGCAATGCAGACCCTGATCTGCCAACAAGGCATCATTTCTTCTCCCGGAGGTAGAAATCGAAAACCTGGCGGGTCGTCATCTGTGGCGTGTAACCGAAAGCCTCTTTGAGCCTTCGGTTGTCGAGGACCGGACGGTAGCGGAGAAAGTTCACCTGCTCCGGCCCGTAGCGGGTGAGGTGGAGCCTCTTCAGCACCCAGAGAACCCCATGAAGAAGGGAGACCGGCAGGGGAAGATAGGGTTTCCCCAGCAGCGCTGCGATTTCCTTCATGGAGAGCACACCGTCCCCGGCCAGGTTGTAGATCCCCGTGACCCCTTCGTGAATGCCTTTCATGATGCAGGCGACCACGTCCCTGTCCCAGATAAACACAAAGGGGATCGCCGCCCCCCGGACTCCGAGGATGAAAGGCTTTTCGAAGAGGGCCGTGATCTGATTGGACGTGGTTTTTCCGAGGATGGTTCCGGGCCTGAGGATGAGCTGCTTCAGCTCAGGGTACCCCTCCCGGTAGCGGCGGAGCATCTCTTCCACGAGCCGTTTGTGATCTGAGTATGCGAACTCGGGGTTTCCCCGGAGGGGGTCGGTCTCGGAAATCCGCTCCGGGTTGTCTGGATGGTAGCCGTAGGACGCACCGCTGCTGGTGACGATGATCTTTTCAACGCCCGCCTCGAGACAGGACTTCAGGACATTCTCCGTCCCCTCTACATCCACCGCATACTCAAAGGCCCGGTCGGACTTCTTGCCGGGGGTGACGATGGAGGCCAGGTGCACGACCACCCTGGGGCGGTACTCCATGAAAATGGCGCCCAGTTCGGGGGATCGAATGTCCGCCGTGACATAGTGAACGCCGGGCAGCCTCTGCACGGGGGGTATTTCCCTGAAGTCCAGGGCCACGATGGCTCCGAGCCCTCGTGCCGCAGCGGCCATGGTCTCCATGAGGAGGCTTCCGATATAGCCCCCTGCGCCGGTGACCAGCACCGGGACGGTTTCCGGCGGAGCAGGACTCATGCGCCTTCCTCTCCGGGCACAGGGGCCAGCTCCCTTCTGGACATGAAGAACGCCACGGTGAGGCCGGAGATGATGTGCCAGATCCCCCACCAGGCGGCGATGATGGCCATGCCCCCCAGCCCGTCGAAGAAATTGAAGATGAGAATCAGCCCGAGGGCCGAATTCTGTATGCCTACCTCGATGGTGACCGCCCTGACATCCCGGGGAGGGAGTCGCAGGAGCCGGCCGGAACCATTTCCCAGGGCCAGGGCTAGGGCATTATGGAGAAGCACCACAAAGACCACGAGCCCGATGACCCGCAGGAAGATGTCCCAGTTGGCCTTCAACGCCAGACCCACGAAAATGAGGAAAACCGCGAAGGAGAAGACCTTGAAAGGCCTGCGGAGTGTCTGGGAAAGGTTCGGGAAGACGCGGGAGAGGGTCATGCCCAGCACCATGGGGACCCCCAGGATCATGAAGATGGTCATGAAGACATCAAGGGGATCGAGGCTGACCTCACGCAGGATCGGGGCAGTGGCCGGGTTGAGGTTCCCCCAGAGGGAGAGATTGAAAGGTGTCATGAAAACGGCGGCCGCCGTGGAGACGGCCGTCATGCTGATGGAGACGGCCGTATTGCCCCTGGCCAGATAGGTCAGGATGTTGCTGAGATTGCCCCCGGGGCACGCGCCGATGAGAATCATGCCCAGGGCCATGGACGGAGCAGGTTTCACGAGCATGGTGAGGAGATAGGTGACCATGGGCAGGAGAATGAACTGGGCGCCCAGACCTACGGCAGGGGCCTTGGGGGAGACGATGATCCGCTTGAAGTCTTCCATCCTGAGTTCAAGGGAGACGCCAAGCATCATCAGCCCGATCACCACGTTCAGGCCCAGAAGGGTCTGGGGATTAAAGTTGAGCCTGATCTGATCAACGGTTGTCGGATCCATATCATTTCCCCGCAGGTTCCTTATGCATATCCTTGAAGTGCATGAGCCCCGGGGCCCACATATGCTTCACGGGATCTACGTCCACGTGAATCACGGCACACTTCCCGGAGGCCAGGGCCCGTTCCAGGCATGGGCGCAGTTCCACCGGGTCAGCGACGCGCTCCCCATGGGCACCCATGGCTTCGGCCAGCATGTCGAACCGGATTTCCCCCAGGTCCGTATTGATGGTCTCCTCGGGGGCGAGGGATTTCTTGATGAGGGCCTTCAGAGGCTTGAGGGCGAACTGCTGGTTCATCTTCACCATGCCCCACTGACGGTCGCAGATCACCAGAAAGACGACCTTCAGATTGTTCCGGACGGCCGTTTCGATCTCCTGGGGATGAAAACCGAAGGCGCCGTCGCCGATGATGCAATAGACATGCTTGTCGGGACGGGCCACGGCCGCACCCAGCGTCAAACCCACTCCTGCGCCGAGCATGCCGAAGTGGTGGGTCGAGAGCTGGGTGTTGGGCACCCGGACCTGGTGGTAGAAATTTGCCCAGACCGCTGCGTTTCCGCCATCGAAGACCACCACCGCATCATCGTCGTAAACCTGCCTGCAGGTTGCGGGCACGTGGCCAGTCAGCATGGGTACCGAGAGGTCGCTCAGTTTCCGGTCGAGTCTCGCCCGGTCTTCGTCGCGCGTCTTCGCAAGCTTGGCGATCGTTTGTCTCCGACTCTCCATGGGAATCTCGGCCTTCATGGCACCAAGTCGCTCCAGCAACTGGTGAAGGAATACCCGGACATCGGCCAGGACGAGCAGGCCGGCCGGCTTGTTGCGGCCCAGAGCCTCTCCGTCCACATCGACCTGAATCATGTTCTGTGAGGAGGGCAGCCTCCAGTAAGGGGCCTTTCCCCACCAGTCGGTCTCCCCCAGCCTCGATCCGAGGCAGAGGACCAGATCCGCCCGGTTTCTGACCTCGTTGCAGGCCTTCACGTGGACCATGGGCCATGCAAGCTCCGAGTTCTCCGGCAGAACCCCCCTGGCGGACCACGATGTGGTGACCGGAGCATGCAGGGCCTCGGCAAGAAGGGAGAGTTCGTTGTAGGCGCCGGCATGGATGATGCCGCTTCCTGCGTGAATCAGGGGGAGTTCGGCATCCACGAGCAACCGGGCGGCGCGTACCACCAGTTCCGGGGGAGGGTGAATCGGCTCCATGCGCCTGTACTGAGAGGGCGCCATGAAATGATCCATCTTGTCCTTGCCGTTCATCACGTCCTCGGGAACATCCAGGTGGACCACACCTGGCCTTCCTTCATAGAGGATCCGGAAGGCTTCCCTCAGGAGTTCCGGTATGCGGCCGAAGGACCGGGCGGAGGCGGACCATTTGGCCATGGGCTTGATGACCGCCACCTGATCGAAGTACTGATAGGCACCCCCCCGGTCCGGGTGGGTGATGCCTGTTCGGCGCGAACTGGTGATCAGCAGAACCCGGTTTCCCTCTGCGTTCTCCACGGCCACGCCGGCCAGCGCATTGGCGACGCCCGGGCCGCTGCTGGCCATGCAAACGCCCGGCTTCCCCGTGAGCCTGGCGTAGGCGCCGGCCATGTGGACCGCCGTCGCCTCGTGGCGGGGGGTGATCAGGTGCATACCGTAATTCGGGCAGTTGGCGTAGAGCCCGAAATAGGTCCCGTCAATGATGCCGAAGACCTTCTCCACTCCCTCTTCCTTCAGCATCCTGACGATGACTTCGCCGCCTGTCATGGTTGGCATGTCTTCCTCCAGTATCGTTCATGTTCGTGCTGGGGTTCCCTGCGGGGCTTCCAGCACGTGGAGTTTAACCTCACCGCGGATCCCTTTCAGTTCCGCGGTGAAGGAGGATCTGATCCCTATATGTGCCGGGAGCCGGGCGAGCGCGGAATCGGATATGACCACCTCGCCACCCTTGGCCGTGGACTGAATGCGTTCCGTCATGTTCACGGCCGTGCCCACGATACCATATTTGGCCCTGTATTCGGATCCGATATTGCCGACCACCACGTCGCCGGCATGGATGCCGATGCCCATCTGGAACTCGGGCAGGCCTGAGGTCTTCATCTCGGCATTGAAAGGATCCATGGCCGCCTGCATCTCCAGCGCGCATCGAACGGCGCTGCGAAGCACAGGTTGAACAGGACCGTCGATGGGGTCAAAGAAGACCAGGAGAGCGTCGCCGAAGAAATCCACGATGATCCCCCTGTGCGCCTGAATGGGTTCCATCATGTGGGTGAAGTAGTGATTCAGGATCGCAATCGTGCCCTCCGGTTTCAGAGAATCGGCCAGAGGGGTAAACCCCCTGATGTCGGACATGAGGATGGCCACCTGTCGCTTATTTCCTCCCAGCCTGGCCGCCTCGGGTCTTTGCAGCAGATCCCTGGCGATTTCTTGATCGACGTATCTTCCGAAGGTGTTGCTGATAAGATCCCTCTCCTTCAGCCCGTCCACCATAGCGTTGAAGCTCCTTGTGAGATGCCCGATCTCATCCGATGTCCGCACCGCAAGGGGTTGCCCATAGTTGCCCTTGGCCACCTCCCCGGCGGCGGCGGCGAGCTCCCGGATGGAACGCACCAGCCTTCCACCTATGAATCGAATGAGGAGAAGAATGAGCAGAATGGCGAACGTTCCTGCAAGGAAATAGTAAAGGCGGAACCTGATGATGGGGGCCAGGATGTTCTCGCCGGGCGCCAGCATGATGATGGCCCACGGTGCCTGGGTGATCTTGTAGAATCCACCCACCTGTTCGGGGGGGTATCCCGGACCGAGGCGGGTTCCGAAGCTTTTGGATTTCATGTCGCCCAGCAGCATGGTCTCCAGGGGGTCTTGGGTCTGGCCGAGAAGGGTACGACCCTCCATCTCCTTCGTGTGTGCGAGGTAGCGGCCCGATTCATCCACCAGACAGGCCTGATCGCTCTGCCACCAGCCCAATGCCCGGATGTCCTGCATGAGATAGTCGAAGCCCACGGATACGACCAGCCGCCCGATCACCTCCCCGGCCTGGTCTTTGAGTTCGGAGACAAGTTCAACGGTCTCCCTGCCGGTCCGGGTATCCAGATGGGGAGGGGTGACCTGTGAGATTCTGCCCCGATGGAAGCGCATCATGGGATCCTTTCCGGGCCCCATCATGGATCCCATCATGGCACCCGGTCCCGCAGGGAGCGAGGTGTCCGATTGCTTGTCCACCCAGGTGAGGGTGACGTTCGTGACGCCTTCCATGTTCCGCAGTTGGCCGAGGATCCATTCCTGGGCGATGACTGCGCCCCGCACGCCTGCGGTCCGGTGGAACATGTTGACCCATTGAATGGGTCGGCCCAGGCGCATGTCCAGGTGGTGGGCGGCCCTTTGCAGCTTGAGGACGGCCACCTCTCTCCACTCCCGGAGCATGATGTTGCGCGCATAGAGAAAACCTAAGAAACCTGTCAGGAACAGGAGAATGGCTACGGGAAGGAGCAGGAATAGGGCCAATCGCTGTTCAAGACTCTTGATCATCTGTATGTCAACCTACCTGACCGCGAACAGCAAACCGGGTTGTTCCACCCGCAAGTCATGAATCGTCTCGAAATAGTATTTACAGGTCGCGCCCCCTCATGAGTGTCAGGACAAATATGCGACCCTTCATATGTGGCTGGACCAAGGAAATGATCAAAGGCGAAAAGGTTGCCGGCGGGGTTCTTCACGGCAAGGGTTTCAGACCCTGTTGATTCTTTTCCGAAGGACCGAGGAGCATTTGAAGGTAATGATACGCCTGTCCTTGAGCATGAGGTCTTCTCCGGTGGCCGGATTTCTCCCTCTTCTCCTGGCTTTCGCCCTGGCAGAGAATTTCCCAAACCCGGAGATGAGGACGTCTTCTCCACGGGCAAGGCTGCTTTTGATGGTTTCCATCAGGGACTCCACAAGTCGTGTGGAGGTGGTCCGGGAAAAGCCAACCTGGTTATAAATGGAATCGATGAGGTCAGCCTTCGTGAGGGTCATATTCGGTCCTCCTCATGGAGTCTAATTTCGGCGCCCCCCAAGGGGCACTGGCCCCTGACTCCATTCTCTGTAAAGCGGCCTGGTCCTTTCGTGGTCATCGTTGTCAAACTTCTACAAGCAGAGAAATCTGGAAATGTCAATAGGCATTTCAGCGGAACCCGACATGCCCTGCCCGGGTACTATACACCGGATGAGGTTTTTCGTGGACACCTTTTCGTTAACTCCCTTTCTTGTTCTGAATAACGTGTCGAAATTCAATGAGGTTTTCTATTTTTGACAAATCCCTTGATCTTGCATTTTTTTTCCTTATAATATCAACAAGAGAGTTCGACGACAGACCACCGCGATCATTCGACGAACCTTGTCCGTGGTGGAAAGACAATGGGCTTCTCGGGTGTGCGTGCATCTTTTTCCCCGGCAATCTTCTGAGTAAAAAACTTAAAGAGAGAGATTTGCTCCGGAGAAGAAAAACGGCAACCCGGGAGGCCTTTTTTTATATGTCGCCCGGCGTGGTCTCCCATAAATACCCTGCCAAGTTCTCCCGGCGTTCATGAATACATCCATCGCTGAAGGGAATTCCAGGGCTGCTATCCAACGGCGACCTGTTTGAGAATGGAAACGTTATCCAGGGCCAGGCCCGCACCCATCGCCACGGCATGGAGGGGTTCCGGGGTCACGGTAACGGGGACCTTCGTTTCTCGCTTCAGCAGGAGGTCGAGGTTCCTCAGAAGGGCGCCCCCCCCGGTCAGCACGATCCCCTCGTCCAGAATATCGGCCGAGAGTTCGGGCGGCATCTGCTCCAGGGCGCTATGAACCGTCTGGACGATGGTGTCCACCTCCTCGGAGATCATGACCCTCACCTCTTCAGAGTCGATCATGACAGTCTTGGGGATTCCCGTTGCGAGATCGCGGCCCCGCACCACCATCTTATCGAGAGTGTCCAAAGGATAGGCGTTCCCGATGGTGGCCTTGATCATCTCGGCCGTTCCCATGCCTATCAGGAAGTTGTACTTTCTGTTGATGTGCTGGGCGATGGATTCGTCCATCCTGTCTCCGGCAATCCTCACGGACTTGCTGAAGACGATCCCTCCGAGGGAGATCACCGTGACCTCCGTAGTTCCGCCCCCGATGTCCACGACCATATTGCTCCTCGGTTCGGTGATGGGGAGCCCGGCCCCGATCGCGGCAGCCATGGGCTCCTCGATGAGGAAGACCTCGCTTGCACCGGCTGCCTCCGCACATTCCCGGACAGCCCTCTTTTCCACAGGGGTGATTCCGATGGGCACGGAGATGATGATCCGCGGCCTGAAGAGGCTCTTGCGTCTGTGGGCCTTCTTGATCAAGGTTCGGAGCATGATTTCCGTGATCGCGAAATCTGCAATCACCCCGTCTTTCATGGGACGAATCGCTTCGATGCCCTCGGGCGTTCGCCCGAGCATCATTTTTGCCTCCCTGCCGACAGCGAGGATCCTGTTAAGCCCGTCTGCCTCTTTCCGCACGGCCACAACAGAAGGTTCATTGACGACAATCCCTTTACCTTTTTCATAGATGAGGGTGTTGGACGTTCCCAGGTCGATGGCAAGGTCGTGGGAGAAACTGCTCCGCAAGGAGTGGAGAAACATCATTTTAGGTTTCCTTTTTCACGGATGTCTCGAATTTCAGGCCGTATTTGTCGATCTTGGAATGAAGGGTGGGCCTGGACATTCCCAGCAGCTTGGCCGACTGCGAGCGGTTTCCGCCGGTGAGTGTCAAGGCCTCACTGATCAGAATGCTGGCAAAACGGTCCACAAGATTCTCAAAGATGTTTTCCCGGTTTTCGGAGAGAAGGCCCGCCCTGACCCACTGTCTCACAGCCTGTTCAGGGCTCCCATCGTCCTGCCCTGAAGCCGGTCTCTCCCTCCCTCGAATGGCCTGAGATATCGCCTCATCGTTGATGGGCGTGCCGCGGTTGTAGATGAGGGCCTTGTGAATGGTGTTGGCAAGCTCCCTCACGTTGCCCGGCCACGGATAGCAGGTGAGGAGGGTCGCAGCCTCTTTCGTGGCCCCGGGGTTGTCCATGTCCATGTCTGAGGCGAAGCGGGCCATGAAATACTCCGCCAGCAGGGGCACGTCCCCGGGCCTCTCCCTGAGGGGGGGAAGCCAGAGGGTCACCACCTTGAGTCGATAGTAGAGATCCTCCCGAAAACGACCTTCTTCGATTGCGGCTTCCAGGTCCCTGTTGGTGGCCGCGATGATCCGGACATCCACAGGAATGGTCTCCCGGCCCCCCAGGCGCTCGATGCTCCTTTCCTCCAAGAGCCTCAAAATCTTGGCCTGGATGCTAAAGGGCATGTCGCCGATCTCGTCCAGAAAGATGGTGCCGTGGTTGGCCTGTTCGATCTTTCCTATCCGGCGATAGGCCGCACCGGTGAAGGCCCCCTTTTCATAACCGAAGAGCTCGCTCTCGAGCAAGGTTTCGGGTATGGCCACGCAGTTGATGACGAGAAAGGGTCTGTTGGATCGCAGGCTGTGCTGGTAGACGGCACGGGCTACCAGTTCCTTGCCGGTTCCGGACTCCCCGCGAATGAGCACGGTCGCATCGGTCGGGGATACCCGGCCGATGGCCTTGTAGAGGTCTTGCATCGACTTGCTCCGCCCTACAATGGCATCGCGCGAGAACTTCTCGGGCAGCGAATTGATGTCCACCGGCGAGCGCATGTATCGGCCCGCCTCGAGGGCCTGACCGATGACGGAGAGCATGTCCGGAATGTCGAAGGGCTTGAGGATGTAATCGAAGGCGCCCATCTTGGTCGCCTCGATGGCTGTCTCCGTGGTGCCGCAAGCGGTCATCATGATCACAGGCAGTTTGGGCTCGATCCCGTGGATCGCCTTGAATGTCTCAAAACCATTCATTCCGGGCATGCGCATGTCCAGGATGACCAGGTCGGGCACCATGGTTCGGATGATCTTGAGGCCCGCTTCCCCGGAGGGGGCGCAGGAGATGGTGTATCCCTCGTCTGCGAGCAGCCTCTCAAAGCTTTTTCTGAGCTGATCGTCGTCGTCAATGATCAGAATCGTACTCACCGGTTATCTCCTTCACGGGAAGGGTGATGACGAAGGTGGCCCCTTCCCCCTCCCTGGAGGCGAGGTCCAGGGTTCCTCCGTGTTCTTCCACGATGCGGGCCGCAATGCTAAGGCCCAGCCCCGATCCCTCTTCCCGGGTGCTGAAGAAGGGTTCGAAGATCCTTCCCTGAATCGATTCGGGAACGCCGGGTCCGCTGTCGCTGATGCGGATCACGACAACAGGATCCGATGAGGAGTTTTGGCTCGAATTTTCACGGATCACGATGGAACCCCCATCCGGCATGGACTCACAGGCATTCTCCAGGATATTCACCAGCACTTCCTTGAGGCGTTCGGGGTCGACCTCCGTCTCCGGAAGGGGTTCCTCCCTTTCCAGCTTCACCTTCACGTTAGACAGTTCAATGCGATGCACCAGGAGGCGGAGCACCAAGTCTACCACCTCCGAGGGGCTGATGCACTGCATCTTGAGTTTGGGGGGGCGGGAGAACTCGAGGAAATTCTGGACAATGGTATCCACGTGATGAATCTCCTCCGATATCACCTGGAAATCCTCCTGCTGCAGGTTGGAGAGTTCCAGGGTGCGCTGAAGGGAGAAAAGCCTCATCTTGACGGATGTGAGGGGATTTCGGATGCTGTGGGCCATGCCTGCGGCCAGCTTTCCTACCGCGGCGAGCTTTTCCGCCTGGAGCAGGTGCTCCCGGCTCCTTTCCAGTTCGATCTGGGCGACATCGAACTCCTCCAGAAGTCCTCGCACGCTCCGGCTGAGGGCCTTGACCTCGTCATCGGCGTCGCCTTTTCCATGCTCCCGATCCGTCTCGAGGGCAAGCCTGCGCACGGGGCCAAGGATTTGATGCACGAGCACAAAGGAGAGCAGCACGGCAAGCAGGAGGACGCACAGGATGGCGGAGCCGGCCACAATCCGGAGTCTCCTCGCCTGAGACAGGCTCTGGTCCTTCACCTCGTTCATTCTCCGGGTCTGGGAGGCCTTATAATCATCACACAGTTGGAGGAGCCTGAAGAAATGTTCCCGTACCTGCCTGTGAAGCCGGACCCCGTTCTCCTTTTCCCCCACCCGGTAGTGTTCAATGACCCTGTCCTTCAGGGAGATATACCGGGCGTATTCGGACTCGATCCTGTCCATGGTCGTCCTCTCCGGCTCTGCGTTGATCAGGGATCGGGCATCCTTGAGCCGTTCCTGGAAGCGCTGACGGTATTCTCCCAGGTGCCTCAACCAGGTGGGATCTCCGTCCTGGAAATAGTAGGAGACGAATCCCTTCTGGTTGACGAGGGCCGACTGCAGGGCTTCTGCAGCCTGGAACGAGGCCACATTCCTGTCGATGAGGTCGGAGAGGAGCCTCTCCATGCGGTACGTGTACCAGACCATCACCAGGCCGCCCATCAGGGTGATGAGCACCAGGGCGGCAAGAACGGAATAAATCCTGAATCGCAGGCTGAGTTGATTCAACATGAGCATGAGACATCCAAGCAATGGAGTGCTGGAGTACTGGAGTACTGGAGTACTGGGTCAGAAGGAACAGGTCTTCTTGCCATCACTCCATTACTCCAACACTCCAGTACTCCGGGTTCCTGTCATGCTACTCCATAGCTTTTCAGCTTCTTGAGCAGGGTTTTCCGTGTGATGCCGAGGCGTCGCGCTGCCTCGCTCTTGTTTCCCCGGCTCAGTTCAAGAACCCTTATTATGGCCGCCTTTTCCACCTCGTCAAGAGGCATATCCGCCGGGATGGTGTCCGGGGTAGGGGCCTTTTCGCCTGCAGGTGCCTCCGGGGCGATCAACGGGAGATCCTCCTCTCCCAGATACTCCGATCGAGAAAGTACCACGCCGCGTTCCACGGCATTCATGAGCTGCCTTACGTTTCCGGGCCAGGCATGGTGGATGAGCCGGTCCATGGCCTGAGGGGTAAACCCCTTGATGGACTTGTGGTTCTTTTCCGAAAAGTGTCTCAGGAAGTGCTGGGCCAGCAGGGGAATATCCTCTCTCCGATCCCGAAGGGGAGGAATCGTCAGGGTTACCACATTCAGGCGATAGTAGAGGTCCTCCCGGAACTTTGCCCTTTCCATAAGTCGGAGAAGGTCTTTATTGGTGGCGGCAATCAGCCTGACATCCACCGTGACGGTCTCTTCCCCGCCCACGCGGGTAATCTCCCTTTCCTGGAGTACCCGCAGCAGCTTGACCTGCATGGCCAGGGACATCTCGCTGATCTCATCCAGGAAAAGACTTCCCCTGTGGGCCTGGACGAAGCGTCCTTCCTTTTTCCTGTATGCGCCGGTGAAAGCCCCCTTCTCGTGGCCGAAGAGTTCGGATTCCAGCAGGGATTCGGTGATCGCGGCGCAGTTGAGTTTGATGAAAGGGCCGTCCTTTCGCAGGCTGTTGAAATGAATGGCCCCGGCGATCATCTCCTTGCCCGTACCGGATTCGCCGGTGATCAGGACGGTCGCTTCGGAAGGGGCCACCTGGGAGACGGTTTCCAGCAGTTTCACCATCACCGCACTGCGTCCGATGATGTTCCCCGTATCAAAACGGTCCCATAGGCTTTCCCTGAGAAGACGGTTCTCCTCTCTCAGTCGCGTGTGGTCCATGGCTCTTTCCAGGGTGAGGCGCAATTCGTCAAAGTCGAGGGGCTTGGTCAGGTAGTCGTAGGCACCGTTCTTCAGGGCTTCCAGTGCGGTATCGACCGAGGCGTAGGCGGTCATGATCACCACGGGAATGGCGGGGTTGTGGGCTTTGATCGCCCTGAGGGCTTCAAGGCCTGAGACCTTGATCATGCGTATGTCCATGAGGATCAGGTCAAAGGGCCTTTCGTGGGCCTTCTGAACGGCAGTGGATCCATCCTCCGCCTCCACAACGGCATACCCCCAGCCGCCCAGAAGGGTGCGCAGCATGGCCCGGTGGGCGGGGTCGTCATCAACTACAAGGATCTCGTTTTTCGCTTTCATGTTCATGGCTCAGGAATCGCCTCCCGGCAACAGGATGGTTACGCTTGTGCCCCGTCCCTCCTCGCTTTCCACTCTTATCTCCCCTTGGTGCGATTCGATGATCCTGTGGACGATCGCCAGCCCGAGCCCCGTTCCCGAAGGGCGCGTGGTAAAGTAGGGATCAAAGATGTGTGAGAGATCCTCCTTCTTGATCCCTGCTCCTGTATCCGTCACCGAGATCTCCATGCTGCGATCCCCGTAACCGGGAGAAAGGCGGACGGACAGGGTGCCACCCTCCTGCATGGCCTCCAGGGCGTTCAGGTAGATGTTGAGAAGCACCTGACTCATCCTGTCCGGGTCCATGGGGACCTTCCGCATGTCTTCGGGGAGATCGGCCCTGATCCGGATTCCCTTCTGGTCAGCCTGTTGCTCGATCATCTTGAGAGAATGATGAATCAGAGTCAGGGGTGAGGCAAGCTTCTTCTGTACCGTTATGGGGCGGGCGAATTCCAGCAGTTGGCTGATCACCCGGTTCAGGCGGTCCACCTCCTGGATCATGATGTCCGCCGTGCTCCTGTCTTCAGGGACGTCCCTGTATCTCTCCTTGAAGTAGGTGGCGAAGCCCTTGAGGGTACTGAGGGGGTTCCGGATCTCGTGGGCGACCCCGGCTGCGAGTCTCCCCAGGGAGGCGAGGCGTTTGCTCGTCTCCACCTCTCTCTTGAGGTCCTGGACCTCCGTCAGATCCCGAAAGAGGATGATGTGGCCGAGGGGGGAACCGTCCTCGTCCTCCAGGGTGGACGCGCTCACATCCAGAGGGAGCGCCCTACCATCCTGGAGGGGGCACTCAATCTCTCTGGAAAGGATCTTCTTTTCGGTCCCCATCTCATTAAGGATTTGCGAAAGCCCCGGGGGAATCACTCCCTCCATCCCCTTGCCGGCAAGACGGCCGGGCGGGGTTCGAAGTACGGTCTCTGCCGCCTGGTTGACGGTAACGATTCTTCCGTCACCGTCCAGGGTGATCAGGCCGATGGGCATGCTCTCCACCACCTTATCGGAGAAGGCCTTTATCCTGGTCAGGGACGAACGGGTGGTGCGATAGGCCTGGGCAAGGAAGAGCAGGACAATGCCGGCAAACCCTATGAGCAGGAGCACGAGGGCCATGAGCACCCTGTGCCGGATGTCCCGGCCCTGGGCTTCCTTGACGGGTTCCCTGTCGAGACCCACAAATATGACCAGACCTTTTTCCGGATCCCACTCCTTGAGGGTGGGATGGTCGAACTGCCATTTTCTCTGCATCATCCTTCCTGGGTGATCCCTCGAAGGGGCACGGGCAGGGGCGAATCTGCTGAAGACCTCGAAGGTGTCTTTCCCGGACGGGTCCTGTAGAAGGCGCCGCTCCGGCTTCTCCATGTGCGAGATCCGCTCCAGGTCCAGTTCCCTGCCGTAGGTTTCGCCTATGCGGGAAGGTTCGCTGTGGGCAAGGACGTGTCCCTCGGTGTCGGTCACGATGAGGTGGACGATGTCCGGCTGCCGGGCCGTTTCCATGAGAAGCCTCTGAAGCTGAAAGCCTCCTGCCCGCGTGCCCATCATGCCCATCATCCCGGTCCTGGTTCCCGCCTCGAAGGACCGGACCAGTGCGGCTCCTTTCTCGATCATGAGCAGGGTCATGGCCTCCTGTTGCTTGCGGATGTTCTGAAAGGTCCAGAACACGAAAATCGGCGCCAGGACAACCACGGCCCCCAGGATGATCCAGGGGGGCAAGCTGACCCAGGATTGTCGTAGGGAAGTCTTCATGTGGAGACCGCAAAAGACTGGAGTATTGGAGTGTTGGAGTATTGGAGAGTTGGGTCAAAAAGAAGAGGTCGTTTTCTTACCATTACTCCATCCCTCCAGTACTCCATGGTTACTTCTTACCCGCCTGGATACCTATAAGTGGGTACTAAGTATCCAATCCTGAGGAAGCCATTGCAAGTCTAAATTTACAGCCCGGCTATCAATCAGAAATAAAACTGTTATTTCGGCATGTTGATTTAATGCGGACAATCTGGCACGGCTATTGCTCTCTTAGGTCTGCAAAAAGGTCACCAACTCTCAAAAGGAGGTAAGACAATGAAGAAGAGACTGATTACGCTTGGAGGAATCGCACTGGTAATAACCGCCCTTACGCTGCCCGCCTTTGCCCGTGGACCGGGTTGGGGTGGCGGACCCCGTGCCCAGGGTGGCCGGGAAGGCGGCCCAGGCATCAACTGCCCCTACTATGGTTGGGGTTACAGCCAGAATCTGACCGACGAGCAGAAAGGCCAGTTGGATAACCTTCACAGGAAGTTCTCTGACGACACGGCCCAGCTCAGAAACCAGATCTGGACCAAACAGGGCGAGCTTCGGACCCTGCTGAGTTCCCCCAATCCTGATCCTGCGAAGGCCAAGGCCTTTCAGAAGGAACTGAGCGACCTGAAGGCGAAGATGGCGCAGGAGAGGCTCACCCGCCAGATGGAAGAGCTGAAGATCAACCCTGACGCCCGCTTCGGTGGACGGGGCTACGGTTCGAAAGGATACGGCCGGGGAATGTCCGGTCGCGGTGGCTACGGACCGGGGTCCTGCTGGAACTAAACCTCAACCTCCCTTTGCAGCAGGGGCGGCCTCATCGGCCGCCCCTTTTTTTTACATTCTTTTACACCTTCGCCAAACTCCTTTAACGATCTTGGGCCACAGTGCGTCCAGGAATCGAGTTGTGGTCCTGGTGAAAAGGCTCGCAAGAGGATTCTCGTGGCCTATTTCCTGGCCTGCCTCACCCTGGCCACGCCCACAGAAGAGAATCTCCGGAAGGCAGGGTCTGCAGACCCTGCCTTTTCTTTTGCCAGGTGAGGTGGTATATTCCGGTATCCGTTCGCTCCGAGGTATCGAAGGGCGGAGGGGGCTGTTCACGCTTCGAAACCTCAGAGAGTTCAAGCCGGAGGATAGAGCCCTATGAGCAGAATGAGAGGCTTGTTGGGTCCCGTGCGCGTCCCTTTCCTGATCCTGACCTTTGCCTGCGTTCTGCTGGGTCTGGCCACGGCGGTATGGACGACGGGTCACATCCACTGGCTCCATCTCGCCCTCGGTTTGATCGGAGCGCTCTCCGCCCACATCAGCGTCAATGTTTTCAATGAATACTACGACTTCAAGAGCGGCCTGGACGGGAAAACGTTGCGAACTCCTTTCAGCGGGGGCAGCGGTACCTTGCCGGCGATGCCGGAACTGGCGGCGCCCACTCAACTGCTGGCATGGGCCTCCTTTGGCGTCACCGCCCTGATCGGATTGTACTTTCTTGCCGTCAGGGGCATCGGTCTGCTTCCCCTGGGCGCGCTGGGGCTCCTGATCATCTTGGCCTACACCAACTGGATCACCCGGTCGCCTCTCCTGTGCCTGCTGGCTCCGGGGCTGGGATTCGGTCCTCTCATGGTCATGGGCATCCATTTCATCCTTACAGGTCGATACTCCTGGACGGCAGGGATCGCCTCCCTGGTGCCGTTCTTCCTGGTAAGCAACCTTTTGCTTCTCAACCAGTTCCCGGATGTGGAGGCGGATAGGACCGTCGGGAGGAAACACTACCCTATTGCGATCGGCCGACAGCGGAGCGGCCTTCTCTTCATCGGATTCCTGTTACTGTCCTATCTGGCGATCGGTTTCGGCGTCTGCGCAAGACAATTGCCCTGGACAAGTCTCTTTGGGCTGGCGACCGTGGTGATCGGCGTGCCCCTCGTGAGAGGGGTCCTCCAATACGCCGACAACAGAGAAAGGCTCATCCCTCACATGGGACAGAACGTCATCGTCTGCATTGCAACCCCTGCGCTCGTCGCTGTTGGGCTTCTCGTAGGCCGGTGACAGGGGCGGCATCTGTTCGCGATTACGATGACGTATTTCAGGCAACTAGTGTGGTGTCTCAACGGATCCTTTACAACGTCTGTGTGTACTCAGGGCGGTTGGGGGGTGGTCGTCCAGGCCGCAACGATTTCCGGGGTGCCTTACGGAACGGGACCGTGATTCTGCGTTTTCCACAAGCAGCCCCACA
>JAFGPH010000460.1 GCA_016926135.1 Deltaproteobacteria bacterium | reverse complement strand
GTTTTGCGCAAAAGCATTCTAACCAGTATCGACGGGCGTTTCGAGTGTTTTTCATTCGGTGGCTAAAAAAATCACGCTTGGTTAGGGACTAGATACAAAGGTCTATTCCCGGCCGACTACATCACAAAGTGGAAAAGGGAGAGGCTTTACGATATCGCCGTCATCACGGCTGAGCGGGGTGTCGGTGAGAGGCCGGACTGCCCCGGTTCACTTCGAAAGGTACTGTCTCCCTTGAGCCGGATGGACCGGGTTGTCTTGTCTCTATTGAAGAATGCATCTCCGGTTCGGATGCTCGTGTTGAAGCTATACCTTCTGTTCAGATTCAGGCTTCTGACGTGGAATCAGATCAAAAGGCGAGTTTTGTTTCATGCACAGAAAGTTGTGTCCCAGGAATAGCAGACCCGTTTAGGGGGAGGGGGAGTCCAGATGATGTAGTTTTTCGCACAGCGAAAGAGCTGAATGGAGCCCATAAGGATGTTGATGGCCTTATGGGCTCTTTGTTTTGTGAGAAGCAGGGATTTTCTCACACAGAGTCCGTCATGCCCCGAGGAGGAACGCAGGAAGCATGAAAATACGATGCTGCGCAGAAGAGGTCAAATCTCCCCTGCCCCCTCTTTACGAAAGAGGGGTAGAAGCTTCCCCCTTAATAAAGGGGGACGGGAGGGGGATTTTCTGAGCAGAGGCTCAGAGGCGGTACGCGTTAGAAGCAGGCCTTCGGCCTTTGAGGTAATAGGCAGTAAACGGGAGAAGCTCGAGGCTCAAGCCTGAAAGTCCGAAGAAAGGCGTTAGGCTGTAAACGATATGCCTATAGCGCAGCGATCCTGACCCATAGCGCCGCTCAGCGACCGGGGGTGGGAAATGATCCTGTCTAACGCAGCCCGCCCGCCGGCCTGAGGCGGGTGAATGGCGGCCAAATACGCAGTGGTGCAGAGCGAAGGTTTTTCAAAACAGGGCGTAGATGAAGGGTGCCACGGCGCTTCCTTCGGTAAAGATGATCAGCATCCCCATGAGACAGAGCATGACCACAACGGGGAGAAGCCAGTAGCGTTTTCTGACCTTCAAGAACTCATAGAATTCACCGAGCAGCGATTGTCTTTTCATCGATAACCTTCAATACCTCTTGATAAAACGTTCTTTGGGCTGGGCAGGCTCCGGCCGCGTCACCCAGTAGGTTGAAGCGTTTCTGTCGGGCGCCGTGGGAAGAGGGCGTCCTCCGAACAGCCTCTTGATAAAGGCCGTTGGTGTAATCACCAGGTAATAGGCGAGCGTCAGGATGATGGCCGTTGTGACCTGACCCATGAAGTGGCCGATTTTGAGCCACTTGACGTAGAGTGGTTGCAGGGGGACGGGCAGGAGGAAAAAGGCCACCCCCATGGAGCACAGCACGCCGAACAGCCAGGCGAGAAGTGCTTTGTCCCGCCACACCGCTAGGCCGAAAAGGGCCCCGAAGAAGATGAACGCTATCAGGCCGAATCTGCGTATCTCAGCCCTCTCAGTCGAGGATGAGTTCACTTCGCCACTCCTTGCCTTCGGTCCACGCCGGCTGTTCCTCCTTGTAAAGGATGCAGTCCTCCATGACGAGGACATCCATCTCGGTGCGCATGAAACACCGGTAGGCGTCTTCGGGGGAGCAAACGATGGGTTCGCCCCGGACATTGAAACTCGTGTTGACCACCACTGCGCAGCCGGTCAGCTTTTGAAACTCCGAGATAATCGAGTAGTAATCCGGCTTGTCTTGCGGATTGACGGTCTGGATGCGGGCCGAGTAGTCCAGATGGGTGACTGCCGGGATATCGCTCCTTTGCACCTTCAACCGCTCCAGGATGCCCTTGCCGTCCGGCGAAGGCTGAGGGAAGCGTCGCTTCTCCTGCACGTTTGCGACCAGGAGCATGTAGGGGCTGGGGCGATCCATCTCGAAATACTCCGAGACCCTGTCCTCCAGCACGGTGGGCGCAAAGGGGCGGAAGGACTCCCGGTACTTGATCTTGAGGTTCATGATGCTCTGGGTTTCCACCTGGCGGGGGTCGCCCAGGATGCTCCTCGCCCCCAGGGCCCTGGGGCCATACTCCATTCTGCCGGCTAGGTATCCCACGATCTTGCCCGCGGCGATCTTCTCGGCGACCTGACGAGCACGGTCGGCCGGAGAAAGCGGATGATAGGGATGGCCGTGGCTCTCCAGATACTTCTTGACGGCCTCGTTGGAGAAACGGGGTCCCAGGTAGGACCCTCTCTGGCTGTCCTTCCCCGCCTGAACCATCCTCTCCTTTCCCAGAAAGCGATGCCATACCGAGAGGGCAGCCCCCAAAGCTCCTCCCGCGTCCCCGGCGGCAGGTTGAATCCAGATGTCTTCAAAGTGCCCCTCTCTCAGGATCCTGCCGTTGGCCACGCAATTGAGGGCTACGCCGCCTGCAAGACAGAGATGGTGTCGCCCTGTTTCCTTGTGGACATGGTAGACCATCTTCATCACGACCTCTTCGGTGACAGCCTGGATACTGGCCGCAAGGTCCATCTCACGTTCCGTGATCGGTGTCTCCGGCTTGCGGGGAGGCCCGCCAAAGAGGTCCGAGAAGCGCTTGTTGGTCATGCGCAGCCCGCCCAGGAAATCGAAGCAGGAAAGGTTCAGCCGAAGGGAGCCGTCCTCCTTGACATCCACCAATTCCCTCAGAATCAGGTCGCGGTATCGGGGTTTGCCGTAAGGGGCCAGGCCCATGAGTTTGTACTCGCCGGAGTTGACCTTGAATCCCGTGAAGTAGGTAAAGGCCGAATACAAGAGGCCCAGGGAATCGGGAAAGTGAAGCTCCTTCAGCAGGGTGATCTCTTTGCCCCGGCCGTATCCGTAACTCGCCGTGGCCCATTCCCCCACACCGTCCATGGTGAGAATAGCCGCTTCCTCGAAAGGCGAGGGGTAGAATGCGGAGGCCGCGTGGGCCTCGTGGTGCTCCGTGAACAGCACCTCGCCTTGGTAGCCGATCTCCTTCTCGATCACCGTGGGCACGTGGAGTTTGCGGCCCAGCCACAGGGGCATCGCCTCCAGCCAGGACCTCAGTCC
>JAFGPH010000459.1 GCA_016926135.1 Deltaproteobacteria bacterium | reverse complement strand
TTGTTAGTTGGGGAGAACGGTGCTTTTCAAAGAGGCATAGTTTTGATATCCTTCTTTCGACGAGGGAAGCCTGAGGGTACTTATGTTGGAGAGCCATGGATATCCGAAACATCGTTGATGCGATCCGCAACGGCCGGGTTCTTATAAGCGACCATGCCGACGAGGAGGCTTATTCTGATGGCTTGAAAATCGACGAGATCTACTTTTCGGCTCTTCATGGTGAGATTATTGAGATTTATCCGATTGATAGACCGTATCCAAGCTGCTTGGTGTTTGGGAAGAACGTAGCGGGCGACCCGATTCATTCGGTTTGGGCCTTCAATGGTGAGACTGAGTGGGTCGTGTTGATCACCGTGTATCGTCCAGATCCAGGCCGGTGGATAGACTGGCGAAAGAGGAAAAAATGAAGCCATTTGAGGATTGCCCGCTCTGCGGGGGTGAATTGGTGGAAAGGGAAGTAGAGAAACTTCTACGTGGCGGGGTGAACACGGCAGTCGCAACGGTCCTCGGTTGGGTTTGCCTCCGTTGTGGAGAGCGCCTGTTTATCAGGACACGGTTCGATGTTTCGATCGCATCAGGGAGAAACTGAAACAAGACGACATCACAGGGTTCCAGCCCATGGGACAATCCTTTAGGGTAGAGAACTGCGACCTTGAGAGTCTCGGCTAGTGTCCGACCCTCTTCATCGAAACCCGGCATCTCTAAGCCAAGGTTTACCTCCCGTGTAACCGCATACCCTGTTCTTGGAGGTCAATTCATTCATGCCTTCATCACATCCACGGCTTTTCTAGCAATATTTGTCAAAGCACCCCCGAAGCTATCCGCAGGCACACAAGACTCATCCCGTTGGCCCGCTTTTTGGATTACTGCGGTATACCACAGGAATCAGGAGAGAAGAAGGAAGGTGAGCCGGACGCAGATGGAGAGCATCAACAGTCCGAGGATGGTTTTCCGCCAGAAAAGGGGGAACCGCTGGTTGATGCTGACCCCGAGTTGGGTGATGATGAAGCTGGCCGTGAAGAGAAGAAATGCCGTGTCCAGGTGCACATAGCCCAGCACGGGAAATCCCTCGCCGCTGCCCTCGGCCATGGCAAAGGGAATGCTGGCGAAGAGACAGGTGAAGATCATGATGGCGTTGGAGGTTGGGGTGGCCTGTACGTTGGTGGTCAATTTCGTAACCAGCATGAGGGATGTGGTGATTCCCCCTCCGCCTACGCCGGTCAACCCGGCGATGAAACCGCTCAGCCCACCTATGCCCGTGGAGAGAAGTCGGCTGCGGGGATGGGAGGGCCTTGGACTTTCCTCGCGGCGAATGGAAAAGGTCCGTATGGAGAGCGCCAGGAGAAAGGCGATATAAAAGACGATCAGGAGTTTTTCCGGCAATACGGTAGCTGCCCCGCCGGCCAAAAAGGCGATGAAGGAAGAGGACAAGGCGATCCAGGGCACGACCGGCCAGCGTACCAGCCCTCGGCGGTGGAAGCTGTAGGTGTTGTAAGCCGCGACCATGATGATGGTCACCAGACTCGTGGCGATGGCCTCGATGTGGGAATAGGGAAGGATCAGGCTGAGGACCGGAACGATAACCAGCCCGCCGCCGAGTCCGAAGAGAGTGGATATGAAGCTGACGGCGAAGCCGGTGAGGAGGATCCACACATAGACGGTCAGCATGAGCAAAGAGTTCTCCTTTGCGTGAAATGGCGCGGAGCGCCTTTGGGGGTAAATGCCCTTGACTATCACAAAAACGTATATTATAAAATTTTATATTTCAACGGCGATCCATTACCGTGCCCGCGAAGGAACCACAGGTTGACGGCCGGGAGAAAAGGAAGCCCCTCGCTGAACCCGCGCGGGCAGACTCACCCCCCGGGAACCCGATCATCTGTTGCCGCCCCAATTGTCTGAGGATAGAACGCATGGACGAGAAAAACGCAGGGAGAACGGTAAACAAGCCTTTTCGGGTGACCGTTGACGTGATTGCCGGGGTCTTCCTTCTCGGGCTTTCCATCTATGTGATCATTTACAGTTATGTAACCTTGCCCCTGGGCACCCATTTCAATCCGGGCCCGGGTTACATGCCCATGCTGCTGGGCATCGTGCTGGGTGTCCTAGCCCTGTCCATCGTGGCCCGGGGCCGCCGATCGACCGCGTTGCGGGATCTTGATTGGCCTGGATACAAGCACGGCGTGGGGATCGTGGGTTGTTGCATCTTCGCCGTCCTGGCCCTGGAAGGCCTGGGGTACAGACTCACCATGTTCTTGATCCTCCTCTTCCTCTTCGGGGTTCTGGAGCGCCTCAAGGCCTGGTTGACCCTGGTTCTGTCGGCAGGGCTTTGCCTGGGATCGTACTGGCTTTTCCACAAATTGCTGGCCGTTCCCCTTCCCATCGGAGAACTTGGCTTTTGATATCGGACACCCTCCCCAACCTGATCCTCGGGTTTTCTACGGCCTTTACGCCCCACAACCTCCTCTGGGCCATCACCGGCTGCTTTATCGGGACCATGGTAGGGGTCCTGCCGGGGGTGGGTCCCCTGTCCGGGATCAGCCTGCTCCTGCCGCTCACCTTCGGACTGGACCCCACCAGCGGCCTGATCCTGCTCTGCGGGGTGTACTACGGGGCCATGTACGGAGGTTCCAGCACGTCGATCCTGATGAGGATCCCGGGGGAGTCCGCATCCGTGATCACCTGCCTGGACGGATATCAGATGGCGCAAAAGGGAAGGGCGGGTCCGGCGCTGGCCATATGCGCCATCGGTTCTTACGTGGCCGGCACGGTGGCGGTCATCGGACTCATGTTCGTGGCACCGCCCCTGGCGCGATTCGCCCTTCGCTTCGGTCCGGCCGAGTACTTTTCCCTACTGGTGCTGGGTCTCACGGTTCTGAGTTACATGACCGGAGGGTCTGTGGTCAAGAACCTGGCCATGATCGCCCTGGGGCTCCTCTTCGGCATGGTGGGGATCGATATCATCACCGGCTATTTTCGATTCGTCTTTGGAATCGCGGAACTGGGCGATGGGCTCTCGGTGGTGCCTGTGGCGGTGGGTCTCTTCGGGCTATCGGAGATCATGGCCACCGCCGGTGATCCCAGCCGACCCGATGCCATGAAGCCTCACCTTCGAGACCTGATCCCTTCCCGGGAAGAATTGAAGGCATCGGCCGCCCCCATCGGTCGGGGAACCGTTTTGGGCTTCCTCATCGGCATCATCCCTGGTTCGGCGCATATCATCGCCACCTTCATATCCTATGCCATGGAGAGAAGGCTGTCCAAGCACCCGGAGCGTTTCGGCACCGGGGCGATCGAAGGGGTGGCCGGACCCGAGTCGGCCAATAACTCGGCCAGCACCGGGGCCCTGGTGCCCATGCTGGCCCTCGGGGTGCCCACTGGGCCTATACCGGCGGTCCTGCTGGCCGCCCTGATGGTCCACGGCATCCAGCCCGGCCCGTTGCTGATTGTCGAGAACCCGGTTGTCTTCTGGGGCCTGATCGGAAGCATGTATCTCGGAAACTTCGTGCTGCTCCTGCTGAACCTTCCCCTGATCGGGATCTTCGTCAATTTCCTGAGGATCCCTTACAAGTATCTCTACCCCACCATTCTGATGCTCTGTATTGTGGGCGTCTACGCCGTGAATTACAGTGTGGTGGACCTGGGGATCATGGTGGTGATGGGAATTCTGGGTTACATGATGAGGAAGTTTGATTTCGAGGCTGCGCCCGTGGTGCTGGGTGTGGTGCTGGCCCCCATCATGGAGCGGAGCCTCAGGCAGGCGCTGGCCATGTCGGACGGCAGTTACGGCATCTTCTTCATTAAGCCCATCTCCCTGACATTCCTTTTGGTTGCTGCCCTGCTGCTGGCACTGGCCGTGTTTTCCATGTTCCGGCGCGCATCATGGCGCGATCGTCTCGCCCGGGCCGAGAAAGAGGCATAGGGCGGATCGCTTCCCTGCGCAGGAACGCTTCTCATGGCCTTTTTCGTGATCGGAGCGCTTCCTCGGCCTGCCCCAGTTTTCCCACGCACTCGGGAAGATCCAGCTCTTCCAGTTTTTCCCGTGTCGGCCAGCCTGTTTCCCGATCCCATCCGTGGAGGGCATAATAGGCATCCAGCATGCCGTCCCATGCCTCTTTTTGCAGGTATTCCCCCTTCAGGGATCCCGATTGGATCGGTTCCACCATGAACCTTGCGGGGGGATAGTCGTCTTCCCGGGTGAAGCGGGCGTGGACCACGTTGAACATCTTCTCCACGTTATGGATCCTTTCCGCGGTTTTCATCAACGTCTCCTCCGTAAGCTCCACACCCGTTGCGAGGGAGCAGAATTTTGCGAGTTCTTCAGGACTCACGCCCAGTGGGGCGCCCCAGGTGCCGGTAAAAAAACAGACCCCCACGGAATCCAGAAGGGCACAGATGGACTCCACCCGGGCGACCACCAACGGCTTCCCTTCGTACACGCTCGCCTTGCCCGCCGTAGTGACCCCGAAAAGCCTCTGGCTGTCCTCTTCGGAGTACTTCCTCGCCTCGGTCACGGCGGCTCCCCGGGTGTGGGCTCCTCCCCTCGCAGAAACCACAACGCCCAGGGCCCAGCCTTTGGCGGCCCGGATCGCCTCGATCAGGTCCTGCCCCTTCATGTGAAACGCATACCTCTCCGACCCCTTGCCCACGACCTGCGACGCCCTGAGAGAACCCTCTGCCAGTAGGTTTCCGAGACCCTCCCGGTTAGCGATTTGCCTGATCAGATCAATGACCACCCTGTGGTCGCCCCAGGCCAGGCGCAAACCGCCCGCATCCTCCTCCGAAAGGATGCCCTGCTCAAAGCAGTCCATGGCCCATGCAATGCTGCCGGTGGTGTTATCAATGTCCAGACCGAGCTGGCAGCAGTCCTCCTGGGCTTTCAGGACGGCCCCGGCATCGGCCATGGCCAGTCTTCCTCCGAAGTTCCAGACCGCGTTGGCTTCTGCCTTATGGCAGAGCGTGCCGGCATAGGGGCCTTCTGCCACCTGGTAGGTGTGGCCGCAATGAGTCGGGCAAGCCGTGCATGCATGGGGCCCGAGTTCATGGGCTCGGTGGAACACCTCGTGGGATACCCTGGAGAAGACCTCGTCGGGGATGAAGTCATCGTGGTAATTCTTGTAGGGAAGGGAGGAAATGTCGTTCCACTTGGGGGAAACAAAGAAGGAACCGAACTCCTTTCTGGCCTGATGCTCGTGCAGTCCCCGGAGTCGCCTGGCGGTCTTCCTCGCAAGGGAGAGGAATTGGTCCGGCTTTGTCATGGCGATGCGGCCTGTGCCTCTCACAGCGATCGCCTTGAGGTTCTTGGACCCCATGACCGCGCCCAGGCCGCAACGCCCTACCGCCCGGCAGCCGCTGACGATGATGCAGGCGGACCGGACCAGATTTTCCCCTGCAGGGCCGATGCAAAGGACCTGAGCGTCTCCGTGCCCCGCCTCGTCCCTGATTCCCTTCTCCGTTTCCCGGACCGTCTTCCCCCAGAGGGAGTTCGCCGGCTTGATCGCGACGCGGTCGTCCTCGATCCACAGGTAAACGGGTTCCCTCGCCTTTCCGCGCACCACCACGTGATCGTATCCAGCAAACTTGAGTTCCGAGGCAAACCAGCCTCCGGCGCTCCCGGAGCCGATGCCGCCTGTGAAGGCATTCTTGGAATCCACATTGATCCTGCATGCCCCCGGCACCAGTGTGCCTGCGAGCGCACCCGCTCCGTAACAGACGATATTGGCCGGCTCAAACGGTGTCACCCATGGAGCCAGTTCCTGGAGCAGGATCCACTGGTTGATGCCCCTCCCCCCCAGAAATCGGGGGGCGAGATCCTCAGTAGGCTGTGTCGAGATCTTTCCGGTGGACAGATCCACCCGCAGTATCTTCCCGGCATAACCGTAGCCGAAATCGGTCATGACGACCTCCTTTCCAGGCCGAACACGTTCTGGGGGCAGAATCCGATGCACAGGGGATGGTCCTCGTTCGCGCAAAGGTCACAGACCGGAGCCCACTGGTCATGTTCAAGGGATATGACGATCCGGGATCCCTTCCCCGGTTCGGAAAGGGACTTCCCTATCCGGATGCTGGATTGACTCCGGGAGAACATGCGGCAGTGATGAAAAGAACAGGCCAGCATGCAGGATAAACAGCCCGTGCAGAGTTCGGGATGTCGGACCGTGATGATACCCCGCTGCCGGGAATGCTTTACCATAGGCTCATTCCTCCCCTCATCAAGGCTTTGGTTGTCACTGGTCTCTTTCAGTCTCTTCTCAATGGGTGGCGCCCCTTCGGGATCCATTCACGGCTCCTGCACCAGCCTGGCGTAAAACGCGGGGACCCTGTCCCCGATCAGATCATTGTGGACGGTGATACGCTTGTCCCGGGCCTCCAAGGGATCGATTTCCGCGACGCGGAGTTCTTCCTTCTTTTCCAAACGGAACAGGATTATCCCCTTGGGCTCGACCATCTGGCTCATACCGCTGAAGCGGAGCGGGTCTTTTCCACCGCGGCTCTCTTCGCCGATCCGGTTGGCGGTCACCGTGAACACGCGGTTCTCGATGCTGCGCGTGACCATGGCATCCTGGCAGTAGGGGAGCACCAGGTTGGCCGGCTGGCAGACCACATCCGCCCCTTTGAGGGTCAGCACACGAACCACTTCCGGAAAGACCCAGTCGAAGCACACCATCACCCCGATGCGGGCATCTCCGACGGTAAAGACCGGAAATGCTTCCTCGCCGGGGCTGAAAAAAAACTTCTCCTCAAAAAAAAGATGGACCTTGCGGTAGACGCACACGACCCCTTCGGGCCCGACGCACACCGCCGAGTTGAAGTGCCGTCCACCGGAGGTCTCCGCCATCCCGAAGATGATGTGAAGCTTTCTGCGGCGACAGAGTGCGGTGATCTCCGCGACGGCATGGCTCTGGGCGATGGGTTCGGCGAGGGAGATCAATTCCTCGATCGAGGTGAACTGGTATCCGGTGGTACAGAGTTCCGGAAGGACGATGAGGTCGGCCTCCACTTCCGAGAGGCATCGGACGATATGCTCGGTGTTGCCCCGGATTTCTCCGAATCGGGGTTCGAACTGAAAGACACCCACTCTCATAAGACTGTCTCCCTCCTGGTGGCCTGCGGTCGGCGGATCAGGATCGTTCCACCAATGAGCGACCTACGCTCACAAAGTGTTCCTTGACCAGCGCGGCGGCCGCCTCCGCCTGGCGGTTGGAAACCGCCTCGATGATCTGCCGGTGCTGCTTCACCGACTCCAGGGATGAGTCCGGTGCACTCCGAAACTTGTCCCTGGGATTCTGCTTCCACAGGAAGCGGATCATCTTCCCCAGGAAAGGGAAATGGGATGTCCCGCACAGGGTAAGGTGCATTTCTTCATTCAAGGTTTTGGCCTGATCGAAATCAGCACCTCTCACGCAGGCTTGAAGCTGCTCGTTCAGCTTGCGGGCTTTCCGGATTTCCTCGTCCGTGATCAGAGGAACGTAGAGGCGGACCGCCTCACTCTGGAGCAGTGCGTGAACCAGGTAGATCTCCCGGATCTCCTGGGGCGGGATGTCCGACACCCTTGCGCCCTGATAGGGGATGGTGACCACCAGGCCGGCCACCTCCAGCCGTCGGAGCGCCTCCCGGACCGGTGTGATGCTCGTGTTGAGACTCAGGGCCAGGTCCTGTTGCTTCAGCCATTGCCCGGCCGGAAGCGCGCCGGAACGGATCATGTCCCGAAGCTTCCGTTCCGTCTCGTCCACCTTGGACTCCACCTGCTTGCGGAGGTTCAGGACGGGAGAGGATCGGGCCGTCTCCGGGAGGCTTGGAGAGGGGGTCGGTTTTTCACGTTCTTTTCTTCCCATGAGGCGTTCCTTTTCATAGGGCTCCCGAACAGATCAGTTTGGGCTGACGGCCCGGGAGCCATCCCTGGTGGAGGCTTGTCCGTATCACCTCGCCTTGCTATTTCCGGGCGTAGTGGCGGAACTCCAGAAACACGGCGCCCTCCGGATATTCAAAAGGGCCGTGCTCCATCCCGGCCGGAAACACGGCATACATGCCGGCGGAATTCTGGTGACCGGTCCTCGGGTTGATCGAGTACCCGCTCACGACCCAGACGAATTCGTCAAAATCGTGTTTCAGGGGTTTGTCGCCGCTCTTGAAACCAGGGGCGATTCGGAGCACCCTCACATAGGTTCCCTGCTTTTCATCCCGGTAGAGGATCTTCTCGTGAATGCCCGGACGATCAAACCCCTTGACTTCCGTCCAGGGGAGAGTCTCGTGGGCTTGGAACTCACTGTCTTTCGCCATTCAATCATCTCCTTGCAAGCTGGTTTACTGCACTTTCCCGATGTGTTTGATCAGCTCTCCGAGGTTCTTCGCATCCTTGTCCCAGAATTTCTGGAGGTCCTGCGCATTCAGGTAGACCGGCACGGTTTGGATATTCTCCATGGCCTTCTTGAACTCTTGCGTCGCACAAGCCTTGCCTACGGCATCCCTGAGGATCTTGAGGTTCCCAGGTGGGGTCTTTTTGGGAGCGAAAAGCCCGGCCCACACGTAGAACTCGGCGTCGTAGCCCAGTTCCATCAGCGTGGGGGCGTTCGGGTGGGCTGCAAGCCGCTTGTCCGACCAGACCGCCAGCACCCTCAAGTCGCCTGACTTGACCTGTCCGGCCACAACGCTCGGGGGGACGGCCAGTGCCTCCACGTGCCCGCCCAGAACGGCCATCATGGCGGGGTTACCGCCCCGATACGGGATGTGCTTCATCTTGATGCCTGCCGATTTCAGAAACATCTCCATGGCCACATGAAGAGTCGAATAGAATCCTGCGGAACTGTATTTGATCTCTCCCGGTCGCTTCTTGGCATCCGCCACGAGGTCGGCGACCGTCTTGTACGGACTGTCCCCCTTGACCACCAGGATGGCGGGGTCCTTGCTCAGAAGGGCGATGGGGGTGAACTGGTCGATGGTGAATGTGGGAGTCCGACCGAAGAGTTCATCCACTGCGGGCATGTAGGAGATGAAGGTTAGGGCCAGGACAAGGGTGTACCCGTCTGGCTTGCTGTTCCCGACGTAGGCTGCGCCTACGGCACCGCCGGCACCGGCCTTGTTCACAACCGTCACCGGCACGCCCAGGATCTTCTCCAGGGTGGGTGAAATGGCCCTGGCGTGCAGGTCTGCTGTTCCGCCCGGTGCGAAGGGCGCCACCAGGGTGACGGCGCGATCCGGGAATTTGGCCAGTGCGGGTCCAGATAGAATCAGGGTGAATACGCACACAACCGTCAAGGCAAGAAACCATCTCATTTTCGACCTGTTCTTCATGCTCTTTACCTCCTTCTTGGTTGGATGGTGAATGGGGGGCCTCCCGGGGTTGGGATTCCTCCAGTGGAAATGGGCTCCGGGAGGGCCGGAGTATTTCATCCGGGTTGTTATGCCTGACATCGGGACTCAACGGTCCTGAGATTCGTCCTCTCCGTCCATCAGGCTCGAGGCCTGTTCGATCGCCTCCTCAGGGCTCTCCGCCCTGACCAGCCCCGGGATCTCCCATAGGGTGGCCAGCCCTATCACGGGTTTGCCGAGTTTCAGCCCCAGGGCAATCTCCGAAAGGGTCCCGTATTCGCCGTCTACAGCGATCAAGGCGTCCGCCGTGTGGGCAATGATCGAATTCCGCGCGTGACGGATATGGGTGACCACCGAGATGTCCAGATAGGGATTGGCCTCCTTCCGGTCGCCTCCAGGCAGAATGCCCAGGGTGGTTCCACCGGCCTCCTTGGCACCCCGGGCGGCCGCTTCCATCACGCCCCCCAGCCCTCCGGTGACCACGACCCATCCCTTCCGGGCCGCAAACCGGCCGACAGACAGGGCCATCTGGTAAAGCTGCGGCGACGCGTTTCCCGCGCCGATGACGGCGAGGTAGCGTTTTTGATCAGGGTGTGGCTTCACGGCGTCTTATGCCTTTCCGGTCCTGCACCTACAAGGCTCCCATGGACATGAGAACCCCTTCCACATCCTTCAGCGCGGCACCGGAGAGAGGTTGGAGGGGTGGAACGGGGTCTCCAACATCGAAGCCCTGCAGGCGCAAACAGGCCTTGATGCAGGGCGCCAGGGCATACTTCTGAAAGATGCGGTTGATGTCCCAGAGTCGTTTCTGTAACTCTATGGCCTCTTCCCATCGGGCCTGAACTGCAAGTCTGTAGAGCTCGACACTCTGTCGCGGGATCACGCAGGCAGGGCCTGCCATCCACCCCACGCCCCCCATCATCATCACGAAAAGCGGCACGTGGGCGGAGGCGCTGAACACACGGATACGGTCTCCCAGATAATTCATGGTGGCCATGAGGTTGCCTGTGTTGGCAGAGGCGTCCTTCAGGTAACGGATATTGGGAACCTGTGCCAAGGCTTCGAGGACCTCCAGGGAGAGGTTCGTGGCGGAGAAGCTCGGGTTGGTATAGAGGACGACCGGGCAGCGCACTGCCTCGGCAACCCCGCGGAAATAGGCCACCACGCCTTCGACCGGCACGGGAAAGTAGGTGTCCATGATGGCGAGCACCCCGTCCGCACCGATGGCCTCCATCTCCCTGGCCTGGCGTGCCGCCTCACGGATGGATGTGTGAGAGACTCCGGCCACGACGGGCACCCTGCCTCCCGCCGCTTCCACCACCACTTCCACAAGACGTTGTCGCTGAGGCCAGGTGAGATAGGCGAACTCCCCGGTGCTGCCCAGGGGGGTGAGGCCGTGGACCCCGCACTGGATCAGGTGCTCCACCAGCACCGCCAATGCCTTCGCCCTGATTTGCCCGTCAGGCTCCACGGGTGAAACGAGATAGGGATAAACCCCTGCGAATTCCTTGTCGTCCATGTCTTCACCTTTCCTTGGAATCAGCCCCCGGCCACCAGGCCGAAGATCTTGATCTCATCGCCCGCGCGGAGGGGCCGACCGAAATCGGCACTCCGGACATCGTTGACCAGGAGCAACCCCACGTGGGATCGGGGGATGCCCAGTTGGGCCAGGAGTTCCGTCACCGTCGGCGCGTTCGCCAGGGTCATCGTCCGGGTGCCGCTCCGCCCGCTGCCGTATCGCATCAGGCTTCCGTAAAGGCGGAGAGAGATCCTTTCCCCGGCGCTGTCCTCAGGTTCTTGATCCAGGGTCGCCCTCCAGGGGTCAGGAGATCAGGTCCCAAACCCAGTCGATGTCCAGTTCCAAAAGCTTGGCAAAGGTCGGGGCGCCCTTCCTGCCGTCCCAGCCCATCATGGCATAGTAGAGATCCAGGGCCTTCTCGAACTCATCGCGATCCAGATGGTAGCCCTTCAAGGGACCTTTCCCCTCCAGGGGCTGGAAGAAGCGTTCCGGAAGCGAGTCATCCTTGCGGGTAAAGCCCTCCCTCACATTGTAGACCCTGGCCAAGTTGATGGCCCTTTCGCCCACCTTCATGAGTTCCCACAGACTCGTATCCCACCCCGTGATGGCCCGGACGAGTTGCACGGTTTCATCCATGGTCGTGATGGATCGCGGCACGAAGGCGAAATTGCAGATGCTGGCGCAGTTGTAGAAACTCCAGAGGAAGGACATGTAGGTAAAGAGCCGGATTTTCTTGGGCCCCATGTCCAGCACGTCCATCGGCTCCAGAATGCCCAGGGGAGCCACGGAAAGGAAACCGGGGTGCTCCGCAGTCTCATAGAGGAGGTCGAAGCCGGAAACCAGATGGTCGGCCCCCTTTTCCACCACCGCATACCCGAATGCCACGGCCGCCTTGCCCCTGCCGTCATGAAGCGGGACCTCCTGCCCCTTGGTCTGGACCGCCAGACGGAGGGCCTCGGGTCCCAATGCCTCGGCCATGGCCCTCACCCCTTTGGCCAGGTGGACCCCGAGACCCCTTCGGTATGCCGTGTCCTCGATGAGCCGGAGCATGAGATCGGCATCGCCGAAACGCGGATCCAGACCTTCCTTCCAATCCTCAGGGAGCAGCCCCTGTTCGTTACAGTCCATCACGAAGGCGATGCTGACGCCCATGGATATGCTGTCCAGTCCCAGCTTGTTGCACATCTCGTTTCCCTTGATGACCGCGTCCAGGTCGTCGATCTCCAGGTTGCAGCCCAGGGCCGCGAGGGTCTCGTATTCGGGCCGGCCGTAGCGGGGCTCTATGGTGAAGCGGTCGTCCGCTCCGGTGACCCTTGCCCGGCACTGGATGGCGCAGGAGAAGCATCCTTCCCGCCTCTCCAGCCTCGTCTCCATCATCCGCTCGCCTGAGATGTTCTCGGCCCCCTCGAAATGGCCTTTCCGGAAGTTCCTGGTGGGGAGGGTCCCCAGGTGGTTGAAGTGCTGAATGGCCGCAGGCGTTCCCAGGCGGTGCAAGCCGCTGCTGAGGGGATAGGTATCCCGGTCCCGGGCCACCCGCTTGGCGATCTGGCCCACCTGTTTCATGTCCTTTACGGTTAGTCCCCTCCTGGTACCCCGGCAGACGACGGCCTTGAGCATCTTGGAACCCATGACCGCCCCCATACCGGTACGGCCCGACATGTGGCTCAGGTCGTTTGCGATGTTGGCGTAAGGGACCTGGTTCTCGCCTGCAGGGCCGATGAGCAGCGCACGGAGCCTGGGATCGCTGAGTTCCTCCTTCAGGGCATCCTGGGCTTCTCCTGTGACCTTGCCCCAGAGCGCGGTCGCATCTCGGAGTTCGGCCTGGCCATCATGAATCCAGAGATAGACGGGTTTCTGCGCCTTTCCCTTGATCACCACGGCGTCGAATCCCGCGAACTTCAGCTCAGGCCCCCAGAACCCCCCTGCCTCGGATTCGCCGAAACCTCCAGTCAGGGGCGACTTGGCTCCCACTGAGAAACGGCACAGGCCGTGGGACGGAGCGCCGCCGATGACGCTGGAGGCGAAGACCAGCACATTGTCGGGCCCCAGGGCGTCTTCTCCCCCCTTCATCTGATTCAGGAGGTAGTATGCGACAAAGGCACGTCCCCCGAAATACCTTCGGTAGAAAATCTCCGGAGGCTGCTCCGTAGTAAAGGTGGATCGGATCAGATCTACATGAAGGATCTTGCCGTTGAATCCGAGTGGCATATCGTTTATCCTCGTGTCGCGGTCAAAGGCGCAGTGTGTTTCTCAACGGAACCTTTTGCAGCGCCATCCTGTTTTCAGGGGCGCCCTGTAAGGTGTTATCCTATGAGGGCACGGCACCATTGTAACGATGACGTTGAGAGACTGCGCTAGCTTTTGGCGTCTCTCAGATACCGGTCGGAGCCGTCCAAGAAGTCCGCTCGGGGTGGGCTGAAAACCTTGATCATTCGGCATCCCTTGTCACCCACCACCAGTTCGTGTTCCACGTTGGGGGGGATGTAGATCACGTCACCGGCCTTCAATTGGCACGTTCGATCACCCACGGTGCAGGATGTGTCCCCCTCCACGATGTACATGGATTCGTCGTTTCCATGCTTGTGGCTTTTGGTGATCCAGCCCGGGCGGATGTCCACCAGACAGACCATTTGGTTCTTTCCGTTCACCATCCGGCGGTAGTAACCCTCATTGATCTGCTCTCCTTGCATCGCTTCAAAAGACCCAAAAACGACTTCGTGTTCCTTTGGATCCATCACTCCCTCCTTCTCAATCGCGCCGGGGTTCCTTTGCATGCACGGGGCCCATAGGCAAAAAATAATATATTATTTCTTATTAAATGTCAATTCCACGCGCAGGTCAACACGAAAATGAGTGAAGGGGGAGGGGCTTTTGGTTGCTGGTCGACGGCCTTCGGGGTATGGCTCTGCAAGCCTGAGCTGAGAAAAGGGGAGATCGCTTCCGGCTAGATGGCCATCTTCAGGGTGGTGATGAGGACGACGGCCACGAAAAAACGCTTGACCCACACGTTCCCGATCCTGTCCGAGTAGTGGGCACCCAGGTAGGAACCCGCCGACATTCCCGCGAACAGCACCACCGCGGCGGGGTATAGGATCAGGTCGTTGAAGGCAAACATGACCGAGGTGGTCACAGAGAAAAGCACCGCGCCGATCTTCCAGGTTGCTGCGCTCTCGATGAAGGTCTGACCGAAGAGGAGGATTTGAACGTAGGCCAGGAACAGGCCGAACCCGGGGGCATAGAAACCGGCGTAGATTCCGATGATGCCGGCCAGAGTTCCCCCCAGGAGATACTCCCAGCCCCGGATGCTCCTCTGCCTCTTCCGGATGCCCACGTCCGATCGGAATGCCATGAACGCGAGGATCAGTAGTGTGAAGAGGGCGATGAACCTTTTCAGGAGGGCCTCATCCACCTGGAGGAGGAGGCGGGCACCGAAGACGGACCCTATCAGGAAAGGAATGCCGACGACGAGCGCGATTCGGTAGTCGATGCTCCCCTTCTGGTGGAACTTGTACCAGCTCGTGCTGAACAGACCAACCGATCCCAGCCGGTTGGTTGCCACGGCGATATGGGGTGGCAGCCCGGCCAGAATGAGAGCGGGGACCGTAATGAGACCTCCTCCGCCCGTCAGGCTGCCGAAGAAGCCGGCGACTGCTCCCACAACGAAGATGATCAGCAGATTCCATGTGCCCATGGTGTGTTTGTCCTAAGCTGCTTCCTGACTGTGGATACCCAACGGAATGAACACGATTTCATGAGTACTACTGGTTGGGGAATCACCTGTCAAGGCCGAAGGAGGATCCCGGCTCGGCTTCCCAACATCATCTCCGGCTGTCCACGAGGGCTCCTGAGAAAACATGTTGAACCCGGGCGAGATTTCTTGGATATTGTCGGTCGGATGTGTCCTCGGCGCTTCCCTCGGCAGGCCCAGGGGCGTGCCTGCATCGACTCGGCCCCTGCTGGCTCCGGTGCCGGAGGGTGAACCAAGGTGACGGATGATCCAACCCCTGAAGTGTCCTTATGAAACAGGACACCGGGCAACCAATGCCGACAAAGGTGATGGGGTTCCTGCTTGCTCCTCCCCCTGATGAGCGTGATCCGTTCATCGAGTTCGAACGCAGTCTTTTCAGAACCGTTACGGGGCCCCGGTTCGGGTTGGATGAGGAATGGGCTCGCAACGCAGAGGGACTCACTTCCAACGGGATCAGAAATGAATCGCTATGATGTGGTTTTCATGGGTCATGTAACGGTCGATGAAATCGAGACGCCGGAGGGGTTCGTCCGCGGCACTCCGGGAGGAGCCCCGCTTTTCGGGGCCTTTGCCGCCTGCCGGACAAGGAAGAGGATTGCCGTGGTCACCAGGATGGATGAAGGGGACGGGCATATTCTGGAAACGCTGAAAGCGGCAGGGATCGACGTCTATCTGCGTCCCGCTCCCTTGACCACGCACATGCGGGTTGTCCACCCCACCGGGAACGTGGATGAAAGGATGATGTTTCAGACCCGAGATGCCGGGTTTTTTGTGACGGAGGATATCCCTCCCGTTGAGCCGTGCACCATCCATCCTGGGGCCCTGACGGACCGTGAGTTCACCCTGGAGTTCATGCGACATCTGAAGCAACGGGGATATCGCCTGTCTGTAGACATGCAAGCCTTTGTGCGCCAGGTTGAGCCCAAGACCGGTGTGATTCGGTTCAGGGATGTTTCGGGGAAAAGCGAAATTGCACTCCTCGCCGATATGATGAAGCTTGACGTGGTCGAGGCCGAGGTACTGACGGGAACCCGTGACCTGGAGAAAGCGGCCAAGGTGGTGGAGGGATGGGGGGTTCCCGGAGACCATCCTGACCTGTTCGGAGG
The DNA here is from genome assembly GCA_016926135.1 of Deltaproteobacteria bacterium. The sequence goes on along the minus strand of JAFGPH010000459.1, from coordinate 4,667 downwards.
GAGCGTTCGCCCGGTACAACGGGGAGACTTTTTTCAAGAGGTTTTCCAACAGGAACTCCCGAGGGAGAACCGGGCGCCGTGATACGACCACCGGAGCCTACCTTGCCAGAAGGATCGACCATGACGTTCGAGATTCACTGAGTTTTGCCACAGCCCTAACTTCTATCAAGATGGAAACCCCCGGTCCCTTTCAAGGCTCTTTCGAAGATGTTCTTGCGAGGATGGGCGAGGCTTCATGATCGCTCTCTTCTGTCGATTCCGTGCAGGATAACAGAAGAAGCGGAAAGGTTCGGACCAGGGTGACGCCCGTGACTTGACCCGCCCCCTGTTTTCTTTGCTCCCCGGTCGGAAATGTTCTATGATCATGCCACGCCGGTTCACGAAAGGCCGGGCGAAACAGGGACGCCCCTGAGTCGCCGTCTACCATGGGCTCATACAGGGGACCGGAAGGAGCGCATCACCATGGACCAGAAAAGGGTCAAGGAACTGGCTCAGGATGAGAGATGGATCAGCGGCATTTACAACTACTGCGATCGATGGTGCGAACGCTGCCCTCAAACCTCCCGCTGTCTCAATTACGCCATGGGTGAAGAGGAGTCCGGCGATCCTGAAACTCGGGATATCCGCAATGAGGCCTTCTGGAAAAACCTGGAGGGGATGTTCCACGTCACGATTGAGCTGCTCAGGGAAAGGGCGGCTCAGGAAGGAATCGATCTGGAGGAGCTTGACTTGGATGAAGCGGAGGAGCAGGAGAGGCTGTGGAGAGAAACCGCTGAGAATTACGGAATATGCCGGGCCGGTAAGTCTTACACTGACATGGCGGAGAGGTGGTTTGATGCTGCAGAACCCTTCTTTGGACCGGAGGAGGAAACAGGACCTGCCCGCGGCCCGGTTGGCCGGGACGGCAAGTCGCCGGAAACGAGTGATCTTGAAGACGCCCTGGAGGTGGTCCGCTGGTACCAGCACCAGATCTATGTGAAGTTGATGAGGGCCGTGCATGGTCTGCTGAAAGAGGACCCGGAGCCTGCCGACGCGATATACCAGCACGCCAAGGATTCGGACGGGTCGGCGAAGGTGGCCCTCATCGGCATAGATCGATCCATTGCGGCCTGGGGAATCATCCGCAACCAGTTTCCCTACCATGACCGCGAGATCCTGGCTATCCTGGCCCATCTGGATCGACTGAGGGGCAAAGTGGAAGAGACCTTTCCCCGCGCCAGAGGGTTTTTGAGGCCGGGATTTGACGAGATCCCACTGAACGGTTAGGAACTCAAAGGGCAGAGACCGTTGGAAGACGAGAACGTGAACAGGTAGGCCTCCCCGTGGACACCAGCGAACCCGCACCATAAGGAGCAGCGAGCGATGACGTATGTAACCCTGGAAACCCAGAAGACGGAGCGAGTGGGCCTGATGACCCTCCGCTACGGGGCAGAAAACAGATTTCACCCGGATTTCATGGCCGAGATCGTGGAGACACTGGGAAGGGCCGAGGGGGAGAAAGAGATCGGCGCACTGGTGGTGACCGGCGGGGATCCGAGGTTTTTCTCCAACGGCCTGGACCTGGAGTGGATCTCCGGACACATCGCGGACATGCCGGCCGTACTGGGCTATCTCAGGACCATGAATTCGATGTACAAGCGTTGGACGCTCTACCCCAAGCCGGTGGTGGCCGCGTTGAACGGACATACCTTCGCGGGTGGGCTTTTCATGGCTGCGCACATGGACTTCAGGTTCATGCGGGAGGAACGGGGCTGGGCATGCATCCCCGAGTCGGACATCAACATTCCCCTGCTTCCCGGTATGATCGCCATCTGCCGGGCGGTCATGACCCCCCAGGGATTCCGGCAGATGTACTACACCGGAAAACGCGTCACGGGCCCGGAAGCGATGACCTACGGTTTCGTGGACGCCGTGTTCCCGGCCCATGATCTGGTGCCAAAGGCCGTCGAGTTTGCGGCCGCACTGGCGAAGAAGCGGCCGGACACCTACGCGGAGATGAAGCGTCGAATCCGATCCGGGATCGCCCGGATCATCGATGAGGTGGATCCCGACTACTTTGAGAGCACGCTGGCTTTCCCGATGGCGGGGGCTTAGGCGTTCTATCTCGCGGATGTGTCCGGCGACTCACCGCGGATCATCACCTTGACCTCTTCTTCGAACACCACCTCCATCTTGTTCGGAGAAATCAGTCTTCTGACCACGCCCGGACCGAACATCGGGTGATCCACCTTTTCTCCTGCCTCGAAAGAACCGCCCAGTGTATAGGCCTTCGCGGGAAGGCCTGCTACCTGCTCCATGGCCTTTTCCCATTCGGCCGGGGTCGATCTCGCCTTGATGGGTCCAGGGCTTTTCACTGCCCGCCTTTTTTTCGACGAGGCCCTGAGTTCAAGGGGGAGTCTGAAGGCGTGTTCCTTCTTGCAGGTGCGGCAGAGCACCCTCGCGATCTTGTCGCCCTTGACGGCGACAATCGTGTGGATGAGGTCCATCTTGCAGTTTGTGCAGTAGGAGAGGACGTTTTCCGCAACTCGAGGTGCCATGGGATCTTTCCTTTGCCGGGGGTGGTAGGATCTATGCCGCTTGCTTCCTGTTTATCCGGGAGGCGTTGTGGCGTTTCTGGGCCGGGAGAAGGGCCTTTCGCATGCGTATGGACCGCGGTGTGACCTCCAGGAGTTCGTCTTCGCGTATAAAGCTGATGGCCTGCTCCAGGGTCATGGGTTTGATCGGTGTGAGGATGACGTTATCGTCCTTTCCGGCAGCCCGGATATTGGTCAGCTTCTTCTCCTTGCAGGGGTTGACGTCGATGTCCTGACCCCGGCTGTGCTCGCCCACGATCATGCCCTCGTAGACCGGATCGCCGGGAACCACGAAGAGGCGACCCCTGGGTTCCAGGTTGCAGAGGGCATAGGCGACGGCCTTTCCCGTTCGGTCGGCGACGATGGAGCCGGTGAAGCGGCTGGGGCACTCCCCCCGGAATTCCGCGTACCCGTCGAACACGGCATGCATGACCCCGGTGCCCCGGGTGTCGGTGAGGAACTCGTCCCGGTAGCCGATCAGGGTACGGGCGGGTACGGAGAATTCCAGGCGCGCCCTCCCTTTGCCGTTGTTGACCAGGTTGACAATCTTGCCCTTGCGCAGAGAGAGCTTCTCCGTCACCACACCCAGAAAGCGATCTTCGCAGTCCACCAGCACCCGCTCGATGGGTTCGAGCCTGTCGCCGTTTTTCATGCGGTAGATGACCTCGGGCCGGCCCACGCAGAATTCATACCCTTCCCTTCTCATGGTCTCGATGAGGATGGCCAGTTGGAACTCTCCCCTGCCTTTGACCACGACGTTGTCCCGGTCGCCGTTTTCTTCCACCTGAACGGCCACGTTGAGGAGGGTCTCCTTTCGGAGGCGTTCACGGATCCGGCTGGATTGCACGAACTTTCCCTCTCTTCCCCCGAACGGAGAGTCGTTGACCGTGAAGGTCATGGACACGGTCGGTTCGTCCACATTGATCCGGGGCAGGGCCTTTCGAGTCCAGGAGTTGGAGATGGTATCCCCGATCTTGACTTCCTCGATGCCGGCCAGCACCGCTATGTCTCCTGGATGGACCTCGTCCACCTCCTTCAGGGTCATCCCCTCGTGGATTTGGAGCTTCGTCACCTTGAGGGGGACGGCTTCGCCCTCCTGTCCGATGCGCAACAGGTTGTCCCTGGATCGGGCCGTCCCGCTGAAGACCTTTCCGACGGCCAGGCGGCCCACGTAGTCGGAGTATCCAAGGTCCGACACAAGCATCTGGAAAGGCGCACCGGATTCGTGGCGCGGACCGGGAATCTCATCGAGGATGGTATCCATGAGAACGTGGAGGTCTTTCCCCCTCTCGTGCGGTTGGTTCATGGCGATGCCGTCACGGCCGACAGCGTAAAGGAGAGGAAACTCAAGCTGCTCCTCCGTGGCCCCCAGGTCGATCATCAGGTCGTAGATCTCATTGAGGACCTCTGCCGGCCGGGCGTCCTTGCGATCGACCTTGTTGATGACCACGATGATCCTGAGTCCGGCCTCCAGGGCCTTTCTGAGAACGAAACGGGTCTGGGGCAGGGGGCCTTCCGAGGCGTCGACCAGGAGGATTGCTCCGTCCACCATGGAAAGTGCCCGCTCCACCTCTCCGCCGAAATCCGCATGGCCGGGGGTATCCACGATGTTGATGCGAACCCCCTTCCACGGCACTGAACAATTCTTGGCCGCGATCGTTATTCCTCGCTCCCTTTCCAGGTCCAGGGTGTCCATGAGCCGCTCGTCGATTTCCTGGTTGACCCTGAAAAGCCCGCTCTGGCGTAACATGGCGTCTACAAGGGTTGTCTTACCGTGATCGACGTGGGCGATAATGGCAATATTTCTCAATCGGTCGTTTCTGGGGTTGTTTGACATCATTGTGCATCTCTGAAATCTCAACATTTTTCCAATTGCAGCGGACTCAACAGAATAACCCTTTCGGACTCGAATGCAAGGTTTTTTTGCGGCGCTGAGGGACCACCCCCGTCGGTCCCTCAAACATCATGGTATTTGCAAGCGAATTTGTTGGACACGACACTGCTAGGCCCTAACCAAGCGTGATTTTTTTAGCCACCGAATGAAAAACACTCGAAACGCCCGTCGATACTGGTTAGAATGCTTTTGCGCAAAAC